>NZ_RCOA01000089.1:0-104773 GCF_004307585.1 Pseudomonas sp. Sample_20
GCCCGACGAGCTACCAGACTGCTCCATCCCGCGTCTGTGTGGCGGCATTCTACAGAGGTTCGCGAGTGTGTCAACCGTCGATCTGGATAAATCTGTTGAGGTTCAAGCGCTTAGCGTCTTTTCCGGGCGGGCGACCGGCGCGCAGGGCAGGTGGTGCAAGGCTTTCAGCTCTATTGCACCTTGATCTGTGATTGAAAAAATAAATTCAGCGGAAATCTCCTACGGTCAGAAAAGAACCTTCAACCACTGGTGCTATATACAGGTGCCAATGAGATACTGCCGCTCCGGCTTGCCACGTTGTCTTTTTCCGACATGACCCAGCGAAAAATCATCCACATCGACTGTGACTGTTTCTACGCCGCCATTGAGATGCGCGATGATCCGCGTCTGGCCGGCAAGCCGTTGGCGGTGGGTGGTTCGGCGGATCGGCGCGGGGTGATCGCCACCTGCAACTATGAAGCGCGCGCCTATGGTGTGCGCTCGGCCATGGCTTCCGGTCACGCGTTGAAATTGTGCCCGGACCTGACCATCGTCAAGCCGCGCATGGAGGCTTATCGCGAAGCTTCGAAAGAAATTCATACGATCTTCGCCGATTACACCGACCTGATCGAGCCGCTTTCGCTGGACGAGGCCTACCTCGATGTGTCGGACAGCGCGCATTTCGGCGGCAGCGCCACGCGCATCGCCCAGGACATTCGCCGCCGGGTCTCCAACCAATTGCACATCACCGTTTCCGCAGGCGTTGCGCCAAACAAGTTTCTGGCGAAGATCGCCAGCGACTGGAAAAAACCCAACGGTTTGTTCGTGATCACCCCGGATCAGGTCGAGGAGTTCGTCAGTGGTCTGCCCGTGAGCAAGCTGCACGGCGTCGGCAAGGTCACCGCCGACAAGCTCGGCAAGCTTGGCATCGTTGACTGCCAGCATCTGCGCGAGTGGGGCAGGCTGGCGCTGGTGCGCGAATTCGGCAGTTTCGGCGAGCGCTTGTGGAATCTGGCCCGTGGAATCGATGACCGGCTGGTGCACAACGACAGCCGGCGTCAGTCGATCAGCGTGGAAAACACCTACGACGTTGATCTGCCGGACTTGCGCAGCTGCCTGGACAAATTGCCCGAGCTGCTCGATACCCTGAAAACCCGCATGGCCCGAATCGACAGCAGTTATCGACCGGGCAAGCCGTTCGTCAAAGTCAAATTTCATGATTTCACCCAGACCACGCTGGAACAGGCGGGGGCAGGGCGGGACCTGGGCAGTTACCAGTTGATGCTGACGCAGGCGTTCAATCGCGGCGGCAAGCCGGTGCGGTTGTTGGGGGTAGGAGTGAGGCTGGAGGATCTGCGCGGCGGGTTTGAGCAGATGGAGTTGTTTGAGCGGTAGATTCGCGGCGTATTCAGATAGTCATCGCGGGCAAGCCCGCTCCCACATTGATCGATGGTGAAACACATATTGTGTGAACACCCATAAACCCTGTGGGAGCGGGCTTGCCCGCGATGCCTTTAGCTTTTAATTCGGTCCCGGATCAGCCACTAAACGCCCGGCATCCTTGGCCAGAGACTTGAGAAACTCAGTCTGCAACTCAGGATCATTGCGGGTCAGTTCGATCAGGCTTTGTTCCAGTTCGCTGGCTTCTTCTTCCAGGCCCAGCTCCGACAGGCGTTTGACCCGGTGTACCCACTGGCTCACCTCATCATCTTCCAGGTCGTCATAAATCAGCCCGTGCGCCTCAATCAACTTGCCGCGCAGGTGGCCGCTGAGCATCAGGGTCGAGTCGGAATGCACATCGTCCTTGGCGTCTTCGACACTGATCTGCAAGCGGCCAACATGGTTGAGGTCATGTTCGGCGAAAGGGCTGTCGAGCAGATTCAAGCGCAGCACACCGTTGCGGTCGGTGGTCATGTCGAATGTCTGCTTGCCGGCCTTGACCTGCACCGGTCGTTCGCTCCACGGCAGGCTCGAATACTCCGTGCGCTTGTCGCGCTGGACTTCGTCGATGCCCGCGAGGTTCTGCTGCGCGCGACCATTGGACTGCACGTTCATGAACGGGTTGAGCCCGGCAAAACCGTAGCTCAGCCAATCCTTGGTGACGCTGTCCGGCAGGTTGCCGAGGGCAAACACGTTGACCACGTTCGCACCGACACCACCGACCACGGCCACCGCGCCCAGCGGAATCTCGTAGACTTCGCGCCAGGGTTGGTAAGGCGTGTAGCGGTCGTAACGACGGGTGACCTCGAACTCGGTGACTTCGAAAGTCTTCTGCTCGTTGATCTTCACGCGTCGCTGCGGCAGCTCGAGCACCTTGGGCTCGCCGACATCGATCTGCAGGCTGTGATCGAGCAACTTTCGCTCGACCCGCTCTTCGTGCTCGCTGCGTTGCGACATGTGATTGGCGCAGCCGCTGACCAGCAGGGCGCCGCACAGGGCGGCGCTACCGAGGCCTAAGGTGTTTCGCTTGAACATGACGTCTCTATCTGGTTTCAGCGGCGGATACGGGCCTGAAGGAAGGACACAACATCGGCCACCGGCAGTGCTTGCGCCTCTGCTTCGGAACGACTCTTGTATTCCAGGTTGCCTTCGGCGAGGCCGCGGTCGCTGACCACGATCCGGTGTGGAATGCCGATCAGCTCCATGTCCGCAAACTTGATGCCCGGGCTGGTTTTCTTGTCGCGATCGTCCAGCAGCACTTCGAAGCCGGCCGCCGTCAGTTCGGCATAGAGCTTGTCGGTGGCTTCGCGCACCTGCTCGGTTTCATAGCGCAGCGGTACCAGCGCGATCTGGAATGGCGCCAGGGTGTCGCTCCAGATAATGCCGTTGGCGTCGTTGTTCTGCTCGATGGCAGCAGCCACCACGCGGGAAACGCCAATGCCGTAGCAGCCCATTTCCAGAGTCACTGGCTTGCCGTTTTCGCCCAGCACTTCGCACTTCATCGCCTTGCTGTACTTGTTGCCCAGCTGGAAGATGTGGCCGACTTCGATGCCGCGCTTGATTTCCAGCGTGCCTTTGCCGTCCGGGCTTGGGTCGCCGGCGACGACGTTGCGCAGGTCGGCAACGGTCGGAACCGGCAGATCGCGCTCCCAGTTCACGCCGAAGTAGTGCTTGTCGTCGATGTTCGCGCCAATACCGAAATCGCTCATCATCGCGACCGAGCGGTCGATGATGATCGGCAGTGGCAGGTTCAGCGGGCCGAGCGAACCAGCGCCGGCGCCGATCGCGTCACGCAGTTCGGCATCGGAGGCCATCACCAGCGGGCTGGCCACGCCAGGCTGGTTGGCAGCCTTGATTTCGTTCAGTTCGTGGTCGCCACGAATCACCAGCGCGATCAGCTTGCCTTCTTCTTCGGCGTGCACGATCAGGGTCTTGATGGTCTTTTCAATCGGCAGATTGAATTTTTCCACCAGAGCGGCGATGGTTTTGGTGTCTGGTGTATCGACCAGACGCAGTTCTTCGGTTGGCGCAGGGCGCGAGGTTTCCCGTGGCACCGCTTCGGCTTTTTCGATGTTCGCCGCGTAGTCGGAACCGTTGCTGAAGACGATATCGTCTTCGCCGGACTCGGCCAGCACGTGGAATTCGTGGGAACCGGCACCACCGATCGAACCGTTGTCGGCTTCTACCGGGCGGAATTTCAGACCCAGACGCGTGAAGATGTTGCAGTAGGCTTCATGCATGCGGTCGTAAGTGATCTGCAGCGACGCCTGATCAGCGTGGAAGGAGTAGGCGTCCTTCATGATGAATTCGCGACCGCGCATCAAACCGAAGCGCGGGCGGATTTCGTCGCGGAATTTGGTCTGGATCTGATACAGGTTGATTGGCAGCTGTTTGTAGCTGCTCAACTCGTTGCGCATCAGATCGGTGATCACTTCTTCGTGGGTCGGGCCCGCGCAGAAATCACGACCGTGGCGGTCTTTGATGCGCAGCAGCTCAGGGCCGTATTCTTCCCAGCGCCCCGATTCCTGCCACAGCTCGGCCGGTTGGGTGCTCGGCATCAACACTTCCAGAGAACCGGCAGCGTTCATCTCTTCGCGAACGATGGCTTCGACCTTGCGCATGACTCGCAGGCCCATCGGCAGCCAGGTGTACAGGCCCGAGGCAAGCTTGCGGATCATGCCGGCGCGCAGCATCAGCTGGTGGCTGATCACGACCGCGTCGGAAGGCGTTTCTTTCTGTGTGGCGAGCAAAAATTGACTGGT
This sequence comes from Pseudomonas sp. Sample_20, assembly GCF_004307585.1. Lineage (NCBI taxonomy): Bacteria > Pseudomonadati > Pseudomonadota > Gammaproteobacteria > Pseudomonadales > Pseudomonadaceae > Pseudomonas > Pseudomonas sp. Sample_20. The sequence continues at coordinate 4,182 of NZ_RCOA01000089.1, forward strand.
GCGCATGGTTGGCCGTTGTCGGTTGCTATGACTGGAAATGACGGAGCAGTGTACCGGCGAGTTTTGCTGACGTACAGAAGTGTGGCCGGCGGAAGGCGCCAGCGGCGGGATTCCTCCCGCCATTGGCGAAGCGTCCTACGATTCTTCGGTGACGGGCGTCGGTGCAGGCTCGGGCGTCGGTGTTTGTCCTTCGCGGCGGCGCTCCTGAAACCAGTGCAGCGCGATCAGTAGCAGCGTCGGCACGCCGAGCAGGGCAGTGATGAGGAAGAAGCTGTGATAGCCGAACTTCTCGACCAGCACGCCGGAATAGCCGCCCATCAGGCGCGGCAGCAGCAACATGATCGAGCTGAGCAGGGCATATTGCGTAGCGGAAAACTTCAGGTTGGTCAGGCTCGACAGGTAGGCAACGAACGCCGATGTCGCCAGGCCAGAGCTGAAGTTGTCGAGGGAAATGGTCACCACCAGCATCTGCAGGTTCGGGCCCATGTCCGCGAGCATGACGAACAGCAGGTTGGTCGCTGCCGAAGACACACCACCGATAAACAGGATCGGCAGAATGCCGAAACGCACGATCAACAGGCCACCCATGCCGGCACCGACGAGGGTCATGATCAGGCCGAAAATCTTGCTGACACTGGCGATCTGATCCTTGGTGAAACCCTGATCGATGTAGAACACGTTGGCCATCACGCCCATTACCGTGTCCGACATGCGATAGGTCGCGATCAGGCCCAGCAGTAACAGCGCCTGCCAGCGATAACGCAGGATGAAGTCATTCACCGGCGTGAGTACCGGCGCGAGTCCGCGCCGGCCCATGGCCGACAGACACATGCCGGTGAGCAATATATAGAGGATGGCGCGCAGAAAGGCGCGGTCTTCAAGCAGCAGATCGAGCGGGCTCATGTCACCGAACAGCACGCCAGCGAAATCGGTGTTGTACAGCTGGGTGAACATCGCCGGTACGGAAACCAGCAGAACGATCAGCACGAACACCGACATCAATTGATGCATGAACGTGTAGCGCCCGGCCTGCAACTGCGTGCGCAGCGGCACCGGTGGTTCGCGCATGAACAGCGTGGTCAGCAGCGCGGGCACCATCAATGCGCCAAACAGTACATAGGTGCCGGTCCATGCCGCGTGCTTATAGTTGAAGCCGGTTGAGCCGAAACCTTCGGCGAAGAACAGCGCGCCGGCGGTGGCGAGCAGGGCGGCAACGCGGTAGCCGGACATATAGCTGGCGGCGAGCGCGGCCTGGCGGCTGTCATCGGCGATTTCCAGGCGATAGGCGTCGACCGCGATATCTTGCGTGGCCGAGGCGAAGGCGACCACGACGGCAATGGCGATCAGCCAGGACAAATGCTTCTGCGGATCACAGAAACCCATGCCGATCAGCCCGAGAATCACCAGTGCCTGGGAGAGCACCAGCCAGGAACGGCGGCGGCCGAGCTTGCCCAGCAAGGGCAGGCGCCATTGGTCGAGCAGGGGCGACCAGACCCATTTGAACGCATACGCCAGGCCGATCAGGCTGGCATAGCCAATGGTTTCACGGGCCACGCCCGCTTCACGCAGCCATACGGAGAGCGTCGAGAACACCAGCATGTACGGCAGGCCGGCGGCAAAACCGAGCAACAACAGCACGAGCGTCGAAGGACTGGCATAGGCGGCGAGCGCGGCGCGCCAGGTTTTACGGGGCATGGGCTGAAGTCTGCCTCAAAATTGCGAAAACAAAGCGCGCACTCTAACCGCTGTGCTCTACCGGACGCCAGCCATGGCGCCGAATATCCACACGATTGTTCTGGACGGTGATGCCTTCCATGCGCAATCGCGCGCGCTGCTCGTCACCGGAAGGGCTGCCGACCGGCAGACTGATGCGCCCGCCGGCGCCGAGTACGCGGTGCCAAGGCAGCCTGGTGTCGCCGGGCAACTGGCTCAAAGTCCGCCCGACCCAGCGCGCGGCGCGGCCAAGCCCGGCAAGTTCGGCCAACTGGCCATAACTGACGACTTTGCCTTCGGGCACTTGCGCGAGTGTCGAGTAGAGTGCCGTGCGTCGGATTTGCGCATCGTTTTCGACGCTGTCGAGCGGGTCTTTCACGTACGCGGCTCCTGAGCATTGGCGTGACGATGGCGACAAGGGTAATCGCTCGTGGCGCAGTTGAGAAATGAACTCAATTGAAATAGTCCGGTCAGTCCTTGTCATGGGCAAAATCCTACGGATAATGCCGACCCTTTTCGCCAACTCCGAGCCCCCGATCTGCTTATGTTTCCCAGAACCCTGTTGTGCCTTGCTGTTTTCAGCGCGTCCACGCCCCTGCTTGCCGACACCGTCTGGTTGAAAAACGGCGACAAGCTGAGTGGCACTATCACGGTATTCGATGGCGGCAAGCTGTTGATCCAGACCAAATACGCCGGCGCAGTGGCGATTGACTGGAAAGAGGTCAAGACCCTCGACAGCGATCAGCATCTGCTGGTGAAGCAGGACGCCTATGCCGGTGAAGTATCGAAGTCGCTGACGGCGGCCGACGATGGCAAGGTCACCCTGGCCAACGGCGAGGCGCCGAAGACGGTCGAGCTGGCGAGCATTCAGCAGATCCTCAAGCCCAAGCCTATCGTCACCGACCTGGTATGGAAGGGCAACGTCGATCTGGCGCTGGACTATCAGCGCGCCGAAAAGGACACCGACGATTACGACGTTGCCTTCAAGACTTCGGCTCGCCATGGTCGCTGGCGGCATACCGGCGAGGGTGAGTACAACCGCGAAGTCCAGGATGCGGAAACCACCACCAACAACTGGCGCGCCGAATACTCCCTCGACCGCTTCCTCACCGATCAGTGGTTCTGGCAGGGGCGCATCAACTACAAGCGTGACCACATCGAAGAGCTGGCGCGTCAGCGCGTGGTCGGTACCGGTCCGGGCTACCAGTTCTGGGACGACGAACTCGGCGCGTTCTCGCTGGGCTCGTTGCTCAACCGCACCGACTATGAATACCGCGATGGCAGCAAGGACAACTTCTATTCCGTCGCGATGAAGTGGGACTACAACCGCTACCTGATCGGCAAGAAGGTCGAGTTCTTCACCAATGGCGAAGTCGGCAAGCCGCTCTCGGGCGTTGCCGATTACGCACTGGATGCCGAGCTGGGCCTGCGCTACAAGGTTACCGACTGGGCTTCGCTCAACCTCAAGGCCGAGCGCGACATCATCAGCGGCACCAACGATGCGGATCTGAACAAGACCCGTTATACCGCAGGGTTTGGCGTGGCTTGGTAAGCACAAACAAAAAATCGCAGCCTTTCGAGCTGCGATTTTTTTTGCCTGAACAAAACAGGCGCCCACAAAAAAGCCCCGCTTTTAAGGGCGGGGCTCTTTTCTAAAGAAGCTACAAGTTAGATAACTTGTACTTCTTCAGCTTGCATGCCTTTCTGACCGCGGGTAGCGATGAAAGAAACCTGTTGGCCTTCTTTCAGGCTTTTGAAGCCGTCGGATTGGATAGCTTTGAAGTGAACGAACAGGTCGTCACCGGATTGTGGAGTGATGAAGCCGAAGCCTTTTTCATCGTTGAACCACTTAACGGTACCGGTTTGGCGATTAGACATGGTGTAACTCCTTGAACAAAGATAACTGCGACTCAGGAAGAACCCTGGCCGAGACTGAGTGCAAAGAGCAGGAAAAATTCTTGTAGATGGTTGGATCGAAATTCAACATATCGTGTAGAGATTCTCAGTGACACAAGCAACACAGTGACGCCACCTTAACCCTTTTTCCGGAACGTGCCAATGTTTCTTGCAAAGGATTCTGTGTTTTAGGGATCGGCGGTGCGACGGTTCGTCGCCACAGCGCGTAAATACGGGGTGTTCGCCGAGAATTGCGTTGCGCACTTTGATCGCGGCGACGCGCCCGGTAAGATGCCGGACAGAATTTTTCCACCTCGCTATTCAGGACAAACCCGCCATGAGCATCAAATCGGACAAGTGGATTCGCCGCATGGCGCAGGAACACGGCATGATCGAACCGTTCGTCGAGCGCCAGATGCGCGGCAGCGACGACAGCCGGGTGATTTCCTACGGCGTGTCGAGCTACGGTTACGACGTGCGTTGCACCAACCACTTCAAGGTGTTCACCAACATCAACTCGGCCATTGTCGACCCGAAGAACTTCGACGCCGGCAGCTTCGTCGACATCCACAGCGACGTCTGCATCATTCCGCCGAACTCCTTCGCCCTGGCCAGCACCGTCGAGTACTTCCGCATTCCGCGCAACGTGCTGACCATCTGCCTGGGTAAAAGCACCTACGCGCGCTGCGGCATCATCGTCAACGTCACTCCGCTCGAGCCTGAGTGGGAAGGTCACGTGACGCTCGAATTTTCCAACACCACCAACCTGCCGGCGAAAATCTATGCCAACGAAGGTGTGGCGCAGATGCTCTTCCTCGAATCCGATGAAGAATGTGAAGTTTCCTACAAGGATCGTGGCGGCAAATATCAGGGCCAGCGTGGTGTGACGTTGCCGCGTACCTGATCGACCATCCGACGGATGTCGGGAATTCTTTGGCGGGCAGACACTCTATGGGGTGTACTGCCCGTTTTTGTTACACACAAATTCGGGCCTTCACTGAGGAGTGCCCTATGAAGATCGACCCGCGAATCAGCGCTGAACTGGCAAGGCTTGAGCCCAATCAGATAGGCATTCTGGCTTGGTCGTTATTGGCGCATCCGTCTTTGAGCCTGTCCGGCGGCGTGCCCGGCCAGCCCGATCCCGATACTCCCAATGAACAACCGACCGAACCAGGCGAACCGACCCTGCCGGACGAACCGCCTCCGGCACCTGTCGCCTGACCGACTGTCCTGAATATGGCCCGTCAGTCTGATCGATTTACGATCTAGCTGACGGGCCATATTTCGTTGTCGCCGATCACGAAGACTTTGCAACTGTCGTCGCGCTCGACCTGATAGCCGCCGGTAAACGCACCGAATGCCGGCATCAGGCTGATGCGCTCACCGAGTCTGAAACAAGCCAGGCGCAGACTCTGCCGACCTTTGCCGTGCAGCCGATAAACCGGGTGCACGTGGCCGGCGAGCACGTGCCGTTCCGGATGCGCATCGGGCTCGTGTTGTAAGGCGAACGGCCCGAGTAACAGCGGCTCTGGCACTACGCGGATATTCAGCGATGCCGGCGGGTCGCCCGCGCGTTTGTCATGGTTGCCGCGAATCAGCGTCATCGGCAGATCAGCGTGGCGCGCTCGCCACTCTGCCAGCGCATTCAGTGTGGTCGGGACATGTGAGCCAGGCCCATGCAGGAAATCCCCGAGAAAAATCAACTGGCGACACGGCAGCCGTGCCAGCAATGCGTCGATCACCTCGATGTTGCTCGCCGTCGTGCCATGCGGCACCGGCTGGCCGAGGCTGCGATAGGCCGCCGCCTTACCGAAATGCACATCGGCGATCAGCAATGCTTCCTGCGCTGGCCAGTACAGGGCTTTCTCCGGCAGCAGCCACAACTCCTCACCGGCCAAACGCACCGGGTAGGCACTCACGACGATTTTCCGTTATCAGCGGTTTTTTCCAGGTCACCGACCATTCTTCTGATCCTGTCAGCCAGCTTTTCCGAACTCATGCTCTCGCGCATCCGCTCCACCAGCAGTGGAAAGCCCAGCGGTGTAGGACGTTTAACCTGATGCACGTCCATTTTCATCTGATTGATGCGCTCCAATGTCTGTTCCAGACGACGAATATCCAGCTCTTCGCGCAGGACTTCTTCCCCAGCTTGGGCCAGCAGCAGGTTGTCGGCGTCGTATTGTTTGAACACTTGGAAAAACAAGCCACTCGACGCCTGCACCTGGCGGGTGCTTTTCGGTGCGCCCGGATACCCGGCGAAGACCAGCCCGGCGATCCGCGCGATTTCGCGGAAGCGGCGCAACGCCAGTTCACCGGCATTGAGACTGGCCAGCACATCCAGCAACAAGTCATCGGCGTTGAACAGGTTTGCATCGAGATGCGCGGCCCAATCCACCGGCGTGGCGCTGAGCAGTTCCAGGCCGTAATCATTCACGGCAATCGAGAAGGTCACCGGTTGCCGCTGACTGACGCGCCACGCCAACAGGCTCGCCAGTCCCAGATGCACTTGGCGCCCGGCGAACGGATAGAGGAAAAGATGCCAGCCTTCGCGGGATTTCAGTACCTCGACCAGCAGATTTTCCGTGGTGGGCAAGCCGGACCAGCGTATCTGCGTCTCCAGCAGCGGCCGCAGCGCGTGCATTTCCGGGCCGTTGAATTGACCTTGAGCAGCGGCGCTGAAGCGCGTCACCACTGCTTCGGCAAGTTCGTTGGATAACGGCATGCGCCCGCCATTCCAGCGCGGCACGGCGGCTTTTTTTGCGGTGCTGCGTTTGACGTAGGCGGTCATGTTTTCCACCCGCACCAGTTCCAGTAGGCGGCCGGCGAAGAGGAAACCATCGCCGTGTTTCAGCCGGGCGATGAAGCCTTCCTCGACGCTGCCCAGCTGTTTGCCGCCGCCGCCCTTGCTCCAGAATTTCAGGTTGATGCTCGCGTCGCTGACGATGGTGCCGATGCTCATGCGATGGCGCCGCGCCAGACGCGCATCCGGCACACGCCAGACGCCGTGTTCGTCCGGCTCGACCCGGCGGTAATCCGGATACGCTGTAAGAGACATCCCGCCATGGCGTACGAATGCCAGCGCCCAGGCCCAATCCGCCGCTGTCAGGTCGCGATAAGCCCAGGCACCACGGACTTCTTCGTACAAGTCTTCAGGAATAAACCCACCGCCAAGGGCCATGCTGACCAAATGCTGGACCAGCACATCCAGCGGCTTGTGCGGTGACAGGCGCGGCTCGATGCGCCGTTGCTCGACGGCATCGCGTGCGGCGACCGCTTCGATCAGTTCCAGGCTGTGGGTCGGCACCAGCGTCACCCGCGAGGTGCGCCCCGGTGCGTGACCGGAACGGCCGGCACGTTGCATCAAGCGCGCAACGCCTTTCGCCGAGCCGATCTGCAGCACGCGCTCGACCGGGAGGAAATCCACTCCCAAGTCCAGGCTCGAGGTGCACACCACCGCTTTCAATTGGCCATTCTTCAGCGCCTGTTCGACCCAGTCGCGGGTATCGCGGGACAGTGAGCTGTGATGCAGCGCGATCAACCCGGCCCAGTCCGGCCGCGCTTCCAGCAGCGCCTGATACCAGATCTCCGATTGTGCGCGGGTGTTGGTGAACACCAGGCTGCTGGCGCAGGCGTCGAGTTCGGCCACCACCTGCGGCAGCATCTTCAGGCCGATGTGGCCGGCCCAGGGAAAACGCTCGATGGCCGGTGGCAGCAGGGTGTCGACTTGCAGGGTTTTTTCGCTTTTGCCCTGAACACTGACGCCGCCGCCCTGTGGGATCAGCACTTGCTCGGCGTGGGATTGATTACCGAGGGTGGCGGAAACGCCCCAAACGATCAGATCGGGCTGCCAATGACGCAGGCGGGCGAGAGCCAGTTGCAGTTGCACGCCGCGTTTGTTGCCGAGCAATTCGTGCCATTCATCCACGACGATCATGCGCAGGCTCGACAACGCCGTGCGCGCATCGGCGCGGGCGAGCAACAGGGTCAGGCTTTCCGGTGTGGTGATCAGCGTCGTTGGCAGACGTCGGCCCTGGCGGGCGCGTTCGCTGCTGCTGGTGTCGCCGGTGCGCAGGCCGATGCTCCACGAAATCTGTAAATCATCCACCGGGCTTTGTAAAGCGCGGGCGGTATCTGCGGCGAGGGCGCGCATGGGCGTGATCCACAGCACTGTCAACGGCTCGGCCGGCGGTTTGCGTTTGCGCGGTGTAGCCACGGGCGGTTGCAGGCGGGCGAAGCGGTTGAGCGCAGCAAACCACACCGCATAGGTTTTACCGGCGCCGGTGCTGGCGTGGAGCAACCCGGATTCGCCGTTTTTCACCGCCGCCCACACCTGTTTCTGAAAGGCGAACGGCTTCCAGTCGCGGGCGCTGAACCAGGTTTTTGCAAAGTCGGGGGATTTCGCCATGCCGGCTGCGTGCGCTCTGGAGGTGTTGTTTCAGAGACAGCGAAGCGGGGCGACAAGTTTAACTTTGTCGGTCGGTGGATTCCCCCTGTGGGAGCGAGCCTGCTCGCGAATGCGATGTCACATTCAACATTGAGGTCGACTGATAAACCGCTTTCGCGAGCAGGCTCGCTCCCACACAGGGTTGGGTGCCAACCTTATTTAAGATTGCCGCTGAGGAACTGCTTCAGCCGTTCGCTTTTCGGATTGCCCAGCACGTCTTCAGGTGCGCCTTCTTCTTCCACCAGACCCTGATGCAGAAACAGCACCTGATTCGACACCTTGCGCGCAAAACTCATTTCGTGGGTGACCATGATCATCGTCCGGCCTTCCTCGGCCAGGCCCTGAATCACTTTCAGCACTTCGCCGACCAGTTCCGGGTCGAGTGCCGAGGTCGGTTCGTCGAACAGCATCACTTCCGGTTCCATCGCCAGTGCCCGGGCGATCGCCACGCGCTGTTGCTGACCGCCGGACAGAAACGCCGGGTATTGATCGGCGACCCGCGCCGGCAAGCCGACTTTGTCCAGATAACGTCGGGCGCGATCCTCGGCTTCCTGTTTGCTGCAACCGAGCACCCGGCGCGGGGCCATGGTGATGTTTTCCAGCACGGTCATGTGGCTCCACAGGTTGAAATGCTGGAACACCATCGCCAGCCGCGTGCGCAGGCGTTGCAGTTCATCGGCGTCGGCGACGTGCATGCCGTGGCGGTCGGTGACCATGCGGATCGCCTGGCCATCAAGGCTCATGGCGCCGTCATTAGGTTGTTCAAGGAAATTGATGCAGCGCAAAAAGGTGCTTTTGCCCGAGCCGCTGGCGCCGATCAAGCTGATCACGTCGCCGGTTTTGGCCTTGAGCGAAACGCCTTTGAGCACCTGATGATCGCCATAGCTTTTGTGCAGGCCTTCAACGGTCAGTTTGTACATGGACGAGCATCCTCAAGGCGAAAGTAGGTAGCCGCTGCGATAGGCCTGGGCGCCCGCGACGTGGGCGATGACCATGCCGGCAGTGGCCATGCGCCGCAGCGAGCGCGCATACAGCAGGCCGGCGGCGGTGCAATGAATGGGGGTGACCTTGTCATGGATCGGGTCGATGATTTCGGCGATCTGCTGGCCGGCCTCCAGGTATTGGCCGGGCGTGGCGCAGTACACCAGCAGGCCGCCGACTGGCGTGGTCACCGGTTCGACCCCGGCCAGTGGCGTGGCCGGGTACGGCAGTGGCGGTTGCGGCTTGGTCTCGCCGACGATGGCATCGAACTGGATCAGATAGTCGATCAGCGCCTGACAATCGCGGCTGGCCAGCGGGTGATTGACGTCGCCCTGGCCGCGCAATTCGACGGTCACCGAGAAGCTGCCCAGCGGAATCTCGAACTGCTCGCCGAAGCGCTCGCGCAGTTGCCACCAGAGCAGGGTGAAGCATTCGTCGAACGACTGCCCGCCGGAATCGGTAGCGAGCAGACTGGCCTGCGCTTCCATGTAGCGCGCCAAGGGCTCGACCTGTGGCCACGCCTCGGGCGTGGTGTACAGGTGCACCACCGATTCGAAGTCGCAGTGCAAGTCCAGCACCATGTCGGCATCGCAGGCCAGGCGTTGCAGGGTCAGACGCTGGGATTGCAGTTGTGTGGTCGGCTTCTGACGGTCGAGGGCACTGCGCAGGCTGGCACGGATCAGTTCGAGGTTGTGCTGCGCGTCGTCGTTGAGTTGGCCTTCGATGGCGTTGCCGATTTCTTCGCTGAGGTCGACGAACCAGCGATTGAAGTTCTGCCCACTCTCCAGGTCGTAACGGCCCAGCGGCACGTCCATCAGCACTTGTTCGAGGCCGACCGGGTTGGCCACCGGCACGAGGACGATTTCGCTGCGCAGGCGGCCGGCAGCTTCCAGCTCGGCCAGACGCTGCTTCAGGTGCCAGGCGACCAGCATGCCGGGCAGTTCGTCGGCATGCAGCGAGGCCTGAATGTACACCTTGCCCTTGGCCTGCTGTGGGCCGAAGTGGAAACTGTGAATCTGCCGTGCGGTCCCCGGCAGCGGGGCCAGCAAGTCATGAATCTGGTGGCGCATTGTTATCTCTTTATTTTCAAACCGGTGCTAGTGAGTCGGCCCGAGGAAGGCCAGCCAGCGGCGTTCGGCAAGGCGGAACAGACCGACCAGCGCAAAAGTAATGGTCAGGTAGATCAGCGCGGCGATGCCGAACGACTGGAAGGTCAGGAAGGTCGCCGAGTTGGCATCCCGCGCGACTTTCAGGATATCGGGAATGGTCGCGGTGAACGCCACGGTGGTCGAATGGAGCATCAGGATCACTTCGTTGCTGTAGTAAGGCAACGAACGGCGCAAGGCCGACGGCATGATCACGTAGGCGTACAGCTTCCAGCCGGTCAGGCCATAAGCCTTGGCCGCTTCGACTTCGCCATGATTCATGCTGCGAATCGCCCCGGCAAAAATCTCCGTGGTGTACGCACAGGTATTGAGCGCGAAAGCGAGGATCGTGCAGTTCATCGCGTCGCGAAAGAAACTGTCGAGGATCGGCTGTTCGCGCACGGCGGCGAGGCTGTAGATGCCGGTGTAGCAGATCAGCAACTGGATATACAGCGGCGTGCCACGGAACAGGTAGGTGTAGAACTGCACCGGCCAGCGAACGTAGAAGTGCGGCGAGACGCGGGCAATCGACAACGGAATCGAGACGATGAAGCCGATGCAGATCGAGGCGCTCAGCAGCCACATCGTCATCGCCAGCCCGGTGATGTTCTGGCCGTCGGTATAAAGGAAGGCGCGCCAATATTCCTGGAGAAGTTCGATCATCGTACGGCCTCCCGGGCACCGGCGGCGTAGCGGCGTTCGAGCCAGCGCAGGATGAAGTTCGAAGCACTGGTGATCAGCAGATAGATCAAGGCGGCGAGGACCAGAAAATAGAAAAGTTGATAGGTGCTTTTGCCGGCGTCCTGCGCTGCCTTGACCAGATCGGCTAGACCGATGATCGACACCAGCGCGGTGGCCTTGAGCATGACCATCCAGTTGTTGCCGATGCCGGGCAACGCGAAGCGCATCATTTGCGGAAACACCACAAAGCGAAAACGCTGGCCACGTTTGAGGCCATACGCGGTGGCGGCTTCGACCTGACCACGCGGCACCGCGAGGATGGCGCCACGGAAGGTCTCGGTGAAGTACGCGCCATAAATGAAGCCCAACGTCAGCACGCCGGCGCTGAACGGGTCGATTTCAATGTATTCCCATTCCATATAGTCGGTCAGTGACGTCAGCCAGGTTTGCAGGCTGTAGAAGATCAACAGCATCAGCACCAGATCCGGCACGCCGCGAATCAGCGTGGTGTAGAGCTGCGCGGGCAGGCGCACCAGTTTGACTTTCGACAGTTTGGCACTGGCGCCGAGCAGGCCGAGCAACACGGCCACCAGCAGCGACATCGCCGATAATTTGATGGTCATCCAGGTGCCTTGCAGCAGCAACGGGCCGAAGCCCTGCAGACTGAACGAGGCCAGCCCCAGATTTTGCAGGAGGGTTTCAAACATAAATCAGCAACCTGAGCGGATGGAAAAGGCGCCCATCGAGGATGGGCGCCGGGGCATTATTTGCCGCTGTACAGATTCAGGTCGCCAAAGTGTTTCTTTTGAATCTCGGCGTATTTGCCGTCGTCGTGTAACGCTTTGATACCTTTATCCAAAAGTGCTTTCAGCTCAGTGTTACCTTTCTTGATACCGACAGCGGTTTTGGCTGGCAGCAATTCGCTGTCGACCGGTTGGCTGATTTCATAATCAACGCCTTTTGGCGACTTCAGAAAGCCCAGTTCGGCTTGCAGCATGTCCTGGATACCGGCGTCGAGACGGCCAGAGGTCAGGTCGGAATACACCTGATCCTGGTTCTGATAGGCCTGGGTTTTCACGCCGGCCTTGTCCAGCACGGCTTTGGCATAGGCTTCCTGAATCGTGCCTTGCTCATAGCCAACGGTTTTGCCCTTGAGCGAAGCGACATCGGCGGTGATGCCGGAGCCTTTCTTGAACACGTAAGCGGTCGGGCCGGAAAACAGTTCGCTGGAGAAGTCGATGACCTTCTCGCGCGCCGGGGTCACGGTCATCGACGAGATCACGCCGTCGAATTTGTTAGCCTTGAGGCCCGGAATCATGCCGTCGAAATCGCTTTCGACCCATTTGCACTTGACCTTCAGTTCGGCGCAGATCGCGTTGCCCAGATCGATATCGAACCCGACCAGGCTGCCATCGGCCGCTTTCGACTCGAACGGTGCGTACGAAGGGTCAACGCCAAAGCGCAGCTCTTTGTATTCCTTGGCCAGCGCGGAGCCGGCGGCCATGCACAACGCCAGTGCAGAAAGGGTCAGCAATGCTTTTTTCATTATTCAATCCCTAAGAACCAATATGAGCGCTTGTGGCGCAGAATTATTGTTACTGCAACGCTTACGACCTATAGAAAGTAGCAATTTCCGAACCAGAGTGCCGAACAGGTGTTTTAAAAGGTCGAGTGCAGAGAGGCAAGGGTAGTTGAATGCACGGAAACGGGCATTGCTGTTTGCATGCACTGTTTCGGTTCAAGCGCGTGGCTGAGAGCAGGTAAAACTGTGGCAAGGGATTTGTCCCTGATGACTGATCGTTCCCACGCTCATGCGTGGGAATGCATCAACGGACGCTCCGCGTTCGGCTCTGGGGGGACGCAGAGCGTCCCGGGCTGCATTCCCACGCAGAGCGTGGGAACGATCAGTGAAAAGGGGTCAGGCCAACAGATCCTGAAGGGTAGCGAGGCTGTCGGCTTCTTCGACGGTCTTGTCCTTGCGCCAGCGCAGCATGCGCGGGAAGCGTACGGCGATGCCGCTCTTGTGTCGGCGCGACAGGGCGATGCCTTCGAAGCCCAGTTCGAACACCAGGCTCGGTTTCACGCTGCTCACCGGGCCGAATTTTTCCACCGTGGTTTTGCGCACGATGCTGTCGACCTGGCGCATCTCTTCGTCGGTCAGCCCCGAATACGCCTTGGCGAACGGTACCAGCGAGCGCTGGCTGGATTCCGGCGGACCGTCCCACACGGCGAAGGTGTAATCGCTGTACAGACTGGCGCGACGGCCGTGTCCACGCTGGGCATAAATCAGCACCGCGTCGACGCTGAACGGGTCGACCTTCCACTTCCACCACACGCCCATGTCCTTGGTCCGGCCGACGCCATACAGCGAATCGCGGGCCTTGAGCATCATGCCCTCGACGCCGAGTTTGCGTGACGCTTCGCGCTGGCGGCCAAGGTCGAACCAGTCCTCGCCGGTCAATACCGGGGAGGGCAGCAGTACCGGGTTGTTGCAGCGCGCGATCACCTCTTCGAGTTGCGCCCGTCGCTTGACCTGCGGCTGGTTGCGCCAGTCTTCGCCCTGCCATTCCAGCAGGTCGTAGGCCAGCACCACCACCGGCACTTCTTCGAGAATCTTCTTGTCGAGCGTCTTGCGACCGATGCGTTGTTGCAGCAGGGCGAACGGTTGCACGGCCGGCGGCTCATCGGATTGCGGATCGAAGGCATCTTCAGTAGTCGGATGGGTGCTCTTCCACACGACGATCTCGCCGTCTATCACCGTGCCGTCGGGCAAGCCGTGGACCAGCACATCGAACTCGGGGAAGCGCTCGGTCACCAGTTCCTCGCCGCGCGACCACACCCACAGCTTGCCGTCGCGCTTGACCACTTGCGCGCGGATACCATCCCACTTCCATTCCACCTGCCAATCGCTGGCCGGGCCGAGCAGGGCTTCAAATTCCTCGACCGGTTGCGACAACGCGTGGGCAAGAAAGAACGGGTAGGGCTGGCCGCCGCGCTGGGCATGTTCGTCGGCGGACTCCGGGGCGATGAGTTTCAGGTAACTCGCGGCGTTGGGCCGATTCGACAGATCGGTGTAACCGACCAGGCGCTGTGCCACGCGCTTGCTGTCGAGCCCGGCCATTGAGGCGAGGGCGCGGGTGACCAGCAGCTTCGACACGCCAACGCGGAAACTGCCGGTGATCAGCTTGATGCACAGCATCAGGCTCGGCCGGTCCAGTTGCGCCCACAACATCGGCAGCTGCCGCGCCAGATATTCCGGGGTTTCACCGCGAAGTGGCAGCAGCTTGTCTTCGATCCATTCGGCAAGACCGGCCTCGGAACTGTGGGGATTTTCCGGCAGCACAAGAGAAATGGTCTCGGCCAGATCGCCGACGGCTTGGTAGCTTTCTTCGAACAGCCATGGCTCCAGTCCCGAAACTGCGACCGCCAGCTCACGGAGGATGCGCACCGGTACCAGTTGCCGAGGCCGACCCCCGGAGAGGAAATACACCGCCCATGCGGCATCTTCCGGCGCGGCCTGCGCGAAGTAAGCCTGCATCGCCGCCAGCTTGGCGTTGCTCGACGTGGTGGCGTCGAGTTCGGCATATAACTCGGCGAAAGCTTTCATGGGGAAGTCTCGGCAACGGTGGGTTCGCTGGCGATGTTGTCGTCTTCGTCATCGCCGTATTCGGTGGTGAAGCCTTGTGCATCGAGGCCCTGTTCGCGCAGATGACGTACGAGCACGCCGATCGAGCCGTGGGTGACCATCACCCGCTCCGCGCCGGTCTGATTGATCGCCCACAGCAGGCCGGGCCAGTCGGCGTGATCGGAAAGGACGAAACCGCGATCGACGCCGCGCCGCCGCCGGGTCCCGCGCAGGCGCATCCAGCCGCTGGCAAAGGCATCGCTGAACTCGCCGAAACGACGCATCCAGGTACTGCCGCCTGCTGACGGCGGAGCAATGACCAGCGCCTGGCGCATGATCGGGTCGCTTTTTTTTACGTCGCCCGCATAGATCGTCGGCGGCAGGTACACGCCGGCATCGCGGTAGACGCGGTTCAGCGGTTCGACCGCGCCATGGCTGAGGATCGGCCCCAGGGTCTCGTCGATCCCGTGGAGAATCCGCTGCGCCTTGCCGAAGGAATAGCAGAACAGCACGCTGGCCTTGCCGGCGGCGATATTGGCCGCCCACCACTGATTGATCTCGGCGAAGATCTGCGCCTGCGGCTGCCAGCGATAGATCGGCAGGCCGAAGGTCGATTCGGTGATGAAGGTGTGGCAGCGCACCGGTTCGAATGGGGTGCAGGTGCCATCCGGCTCGACCTTGTAATCGCCCGATGCGACCCAGACTTCGCCGCCGTATTCCAGGCGCACCTGCGCCGAACCGAGGACATGCCCGGCGGGGTGAAAGCTCAGGGTCACGCCGTGGTGGGTCAGGCGCTGGCCGTAGTCGAGTGTTTGCAACTGGATGTCCTGACCCAGACGCGCGCGCAGAATCCCGGCGCTGGCGCTGCTCGACAGGTAGTGCTGATTACCGGTGCGCGCGTGATCGCCATGGGCATGGGTGATCACCGAACGCTCGACCGGCCGCCACGGATCGATATAGAAATCTCCGGCGGGGCAGTAGAGACCTTCAGGTCGGGCAATAACAAGATCCATGTCGTGACCGGAATGGGGGGCTTGTTAACTATGAGGCGGGCGTGAAGCTGGAAGTTCGATCGGCTTTAAAGCGCTACCCTCACCCCAGCCCTCTCCCAGAGGGAGAGGGGGCCGACCGAGGTGTCCGGTGAGGTACATCGACCTGGGGGACCGAGTTGAATATGGATCCGGCACAGCCTTGAGCCTGATCCAATATTGGATTCACCGTCTCTCTTTCAGGTCGGCGCAAGACCCAAGCATCCCCCAATCAGTCCCCTCTCCCTCCGGGAGAGGGCTAGGGTGAGGGGCTGTTGATCTTTGCTCTATTTCCCGGGGGTGAGGGTCAAGCGCGCCTTGCCATACACCCGATCAAAGTTCTGCGGCTGCATCGGCAAGCCGATGTACTGACCTTTCAGCCACGCATCGATCCCGTTCAGGTAATTCGGACTCAGTGGATTGCCCGACTGCCCCGTACCGTTCTGCGCCATCAATGGCTCGCTCTGGCCGAAGTCGACGATAAAGCGCATCGACGGCGCGCGCGTGGTGGCGAAGTCCTGGCCCCAGGCAAACGCCGAGCTGTTCAGCGTGGTGTGATCGCCACCGGCTGCCAGAGGCCCGCGCACAGTCTGACCGTTGCTGTTCTTCCACGCATAGCTGTGCAGTTTGCCCCACTGCCAGGCGCGGTGATCGCCGCCCAACTGGCTGTCGCCCGCTGTAATCGCTGCAGCGAGACTGCGGGCGAGAATCACCGCTTTGTCTTCCTTCTGCGGCGTGCGCAGGTCATCCCAGAACGGACTGTCCTCACGCCCCAAGAGATGATCGGCCTGCGCCGCGTATGACAGATCGCCATTGGCGACAAAGGCCTTCCACGCCGGGCTCGACTCAGGGCCCAGTTCATCGAGGAAGATCTGCTTCATGCTTTCCTGCAGAAACAGTTCGTAGATCGCCGCATCCGCCGAGGTCGGGCTGAGCTTTCCGTCGAACGCCATCAAGCGCATGAAGGCTTCGCGAGCCTTGCTGCGCTCGGCTTCCGGCAGGGCGTCGATCGCCTGTTTCAGCGGTTGCTTCATACCCGGTGCTTCAAAGACTTTTTTCAGCTTGGCGGCGAAGGTGGTGGTCTGGTCGTACTGCATGGCGATCACGCTGCGGCTGTCGTGCTTGCCGCTGCCAGCCATTTCCGCCAAGCGTTCGCCACGCTCCGGTGCCGCCCAGGATTTCGACAACTGCATGCCGTAGCCGTCGGGAATCACCCGCTGGTTGGCGGTGCCGAGCCAGCCTTGTGCCGGGTCCTGATCGTAGGGGTGCAGCATCGGGTCGGCGTAACCGTCCCAGTCGTAGCGACCGTCCCAGCCCGGCGAGGGCAGCAGGCCTTCGCCTTCGCGACGGTTGGGGAAGCGCCCGGTGACTTGCCAGCCGATATTGCTCGCATCGGCAAAGACCAGATTGAGGGTGATGGCGCGGATTTCGCGGCTGGCGTCCGAGGCGCGCTCGACGTTCTGCGCGCGGGTCAGATCGAAAAAGGCATCCAGGGTTTTGTCGTCGGTGAAGCTTGGCGTCTGCAGGGCGAGGCCGAAACCGCTGCCTTGCGCCGCTGCCTGGGCACTGTTGAGCAGCGCGCCGTGGCGGGTTTCGTACACGGCTTCACGAATCGGCCGCTGGCCTTTGACGAAGTAGGTTTCGTTGCGCACGCCCAGCGGCTGCCATTTGCCGTTGACCTCGTAGGTCAGGCTGCTGCCCTGACGGCGGATTTTCTCGAGGAACAGATCCTGGTTATCGCCGAGCACGCTGGTCATGCTCCACGCCACTTTGCCGTTGAAGCCGCCGAGCACCATCGGCAGACCGGCAACCGTGACGCCGGCGGCCTGATATTTCGGCGCACGTATCTGCACGAAACTCCACAGCGACGGCGCGGCCAGCGGCCCGTGCGCATCGCTGGCCAGCAGGCTCTTGCCGCTGCGGCTGCGTTGCGGGGCAATCGCCCAATTGTTCGCAGTCGGCGTGGCGAGCAGGTTCAGCGCCGACAGTTGCTGGCTGGCGCTGCTCAGTTCCGTCAGCCCCGGAATCTGCCCGTTGAGCTTGAGGCCTTGCATTTTGTCGGCTTCAGCCACTGGCAGGTTTTCATCAGGCGCCGACGGGCTCAGCCAGGCGAGTTTGTCAGTGGTGACGGTTTGCGCGAGCACCAGCGACTGGATTTCCTCCGGCAGGTTGGCCGACTGGCTGAAATTCAGCAGGGCAAAAATCAGCGCCGAATCTTCCGGTTTCCAGTATTCGGGCTTGTAACCGCTGGCGGCGAGATCGCCCGGCAACTTGTCGGCGTAGCGAAACAGGTAGGCGTTGACGCCCCGTGCATACACCTCGAAGAAGCGCTTGAGCCGTGGCGACGAGGCCTTGTACAGCTCGCCGGCGCTCTTCTTCAGATTGACCGCGCGCATGTAACGGTCGGCATCGAGCATCGACGCGCCGGACATTTCCGCCAACCGGCCCTGGGCCAACAGGCGCAGGGTGACCATCTGATTGATGCGGTCGCTGGCGTGGACGTAACCGAGACTGAACAGCGCGTCATGGAAGCTGTTGCTTTCGATCAGCGGCATGCCCATCGCATTGCGCCGCACCGAAACGTTCTGCGCCAGGCCCTTGAGCGGTTGCACGCCGGAGGTCGGCGGCAGGCTGTCCTGGGCGTTCCAGGTCTGGCAACCGGACAGGCCGAGAACACCGGCCACTGCTGCGGCAACGCCGAACCGGGGAAGAAAATGTGTAAGGGCTGGCGAGGCCATGGCGAAGCTCCTGCGGGGGTATAAGGCTGGGGGCGCAATAAAGCCGCTACGTTAGTGAGGGCGCGAGGGCCGCGCAAGCGGGGCGAGTGGTTATTTATGCAGTTGTCGGCTGATCGGTCAGAGGCGTGACAGTTGCTTGTGGGAAAGCGCTGATGTTGAACTGCGGAATGAGTCCGGAGACCTGTCAGGAGAAAGATCGCTATGGAGCTTCAAAGCAACGCTGCGCTGATCATCATCGACCAGCAGAAAGGCATTCTGCACCCGCGTCTGGGGCGGCGGAATAATCCTCAGGCCGAGGAAAGAATGCTTGAGCTACTTGCGCTGTGGCGCCTGCGCGGGCGTCCGGTGATCCACGTGCAGCACTTGTCGCGCTCACCTGATTCGGTTTTCTGGCCGGAGCAGGACGGAGTCGAGTTTCAAGAGCGTTTTGTCCCCCAGGGCGGAGAATGGCTGATCCAGAAACAGGTGCCCGATGCGTTTTGTGCGACGGGGCTGGAACGGCAGTTGCGCGAGGCGGGGATTGGTCAGGTGCTCATTGTCGGCGTGGCAACAAACAACTCGGTGGAATCATCGGCGCGCACTGCGGGTAACCTTGGTTTCGACACATGGGTGGCGGAGGATGCATGTTTTACCTTCGACAAGGCCGATTATTTCGGCACACCGCGTACCGCTGAAGAGGTGCACGGGATGTCGCTGGGCAATCTGCATGGGGAGTATGCGACGGTGGTCAGTAGTATGCAGTTGTTGGCGGCAGGCTGAAGTTTTTTGGTGAATGGACCGGCGCCTTCGCGAGCAGGCTCGCTCCCACAGTGACCATATTTCTTCAGATGAAACGCGATCCCTGTGGGAGCGAGCCTGCTCGCGAAAGCGGTGTGTCAGGCGAAGAAGACCTTCGCCAGTGACATCAAGCGCCGTGGCACTTCTTGAATTTCTTGCCGTTGCCGCATGGGCAAGGGTCGTTGCGGCCGACGTCTTTCAGGGCGTTTCGTACCGGTTCCTGGTGGGCGTGGCCGCAGTTCGGGCCGTGGACATGGCCATGGTCGTGATCGTGATGGTGGTCATGATCGTGGTTGCAGTCAGGGCCATGGACATGGGGTTGCTGGGTCATCGAGGTCACTCCGGAGTTAGATCGGCGGGGATTATCACGCCATTGCGCTCAAGGTGCACGTAGTGGGCGATGAATAAACCGGTTTCCATTTCCCCCTGCAATCGATAGGGAATCTGCTGGTTCGGATTTTTCAGCAGTTTCACCACCTGTTTGACCTTCGGCCACAGGTTGGTGCGGATCGGCACTTTGAAGTAAGCGCTGCGCTTGGGCCCCACGGTAAACCAGTGCTCATGCTCGCCTTCGGTGAGCAGCATGTCGGCCAAGTGAATCCGGTATTCGAGGCCGCGCACGGTCAGGTCGCTGTCGTTGGGATTGTCGACGCGAAAGTGCAGGATGAATTTCTGTTCGAGCAGTTTGGCCCGCACCACCTCGACTTTCACCAGATGCACGGCGGGCTCGACGCTGTCGTCGCTGAACCACGAGGCACAGCCGCCGAGGTTTACGATCAGCATCAACAGCAGAAAATGTAGTGTGCGCCGACGACCGAGCATGAAATTGACTCCCTTTGTGCCCAGTCTAGACCTTAAAAGATTTCAGCCTTCGGCTAATCCCGTGTAGGAGCGGCCGAAGGCTCGGGCCGCGATCGGACGATCTTTTGATCTTCAGCTCAAGCGCCGAAATAACCCGAACAACACTTCTTGAACTTCTGCCCGCTGCCACACGGGCAGCCGTCATTGCGCCCCAGCTTCATCTGCACCGTCGGATCGATGAAGTACCAGCGCCCGCCGTTCTGCACGAACGAGGAGCGCTCGCGATGGCTGTGCTCGCCTTGGCTGTCATGCCAGCGCGCGGTGAAGGTGACAAAGGCGTGTTCCGGCTGGCCGCCGAACACTTCCGAGCTTTCAACCTCAAGGCCGAGCCAAGTGCTTTGCGCACTCCAGTCGCTGATCGATTGTCGGTTCAGTCCCGCCTGCTGCGCGGGCAGGGTAGTCGCTACCAGATAGTCGACCAGCCCCAGCACATAAGCGCTGTAGCGCGAACGCATCAAGGCTTCGGCACACGGTGCCGGGTGGCCGTCGTGATAAGGGCCGCAGCAGGCGTCCAGCAGATTGCCGCTGCCGCAAGGGCAAATGGCTGTACTCATTGCATTACCACCAGTATTTCCCGAAGTTTTCCGGATTGGCCCAGAAGCGTGAATTGAGCCAGTCGGGGACTTGTTTGTAGTCAAGCAGATCGTAGGTGAACAGGGTCAGCACCTGCTCGTCGCGCTGGAAACGCTCGCTGGCCTGCAGGGCCAGCGAATAGAAATCGGTTTCCTGCCAGCCACTGGCCGCCAGATCCGCCAGCACCGCGATGCGACTGGCGTTGAGATTGCGGATGCCGCCCAACAGGTTCAGGCCATCGCGTTTGGGCAAATGTTCCAGGCAATCGACTACCAGCGCCAGATCGAAGCGTTGCGCAGCCAATTCGGCGGGCAACGCGCCGGGCGCGGCATGAGCGACTACGGTGTCTGGATGCGCGTCCTTGAAAGCGCTCAAGGCGGGAAATTCGCTGGCGCCAATCAGCAGCAGTCGGGCCGGGGCGTAGCGATCCAGCAAAGCGGCCAACGCCTGTTGCGGCGTGCGCGAAGAAATGGCGACGTTCATCGAAGCTCCTCAGTCAGACCGCCAAGACTAGCCTGCCAGACCGCGTCGGCAAAGCGCCCGGTGGCGGCGGTTTTCGCCAAAAGAGGCAAACCCCTGTGAACACGGTCGCAAACAGCGGTGGCCTATTGCTGGCGGAGATTAAAACTCCGGTCTTTACTCCCTGAATCGGTTTTAAGCCGATCCCTCAGGAGAAAACTAGATGAGCATAGTTCGGACAGCATTACCCTTGGTTCTGCTAACCAGTGTGTTGACTGGTTGTGCAGGTTTGCAGAAAACCGACTGGCCGACCTGTGCGGCGGTCGGCGGTGTGGTCGGTGCCGGTCTCGGCGCGACGGAAAGCGCATCGTGGGCTGGCTACGGTGCACTGATCGTCGGCGGTACGGCAGCGGCTTACTGCTGGGTGCATGGCGATGGCGATGAAGACGGCGATGGCGTGCCGGACAGTCGCGACAAGTGCCCGGGCACGCCAAAAGGCGTGCAGGTCGATGCTGACGGTTGCCCGCCACCGACGCCTGCGCCAGTGGTCGAAGAAGCGGTTGTGGTCAAGGAAGAAACCATCGTCATTCGTGATGTGCATTTCGAGTTCGACAAAGCCACGCTGACCGGCCCTGACAAGCAAGTGCTGGACAAGGTCGCCGATCGCTTGAAACAGGAATCTTCTACCGCGCAACTGACCGTGACCGGTCACACCGACAGTGTCGGCAGCGATGCCTACAACAAGAAACTGTCGGATCGTCGTGCGCACTCGGTGGTGGAATACCTGATCCAGCAGGGCGTGCCACGTGCCAGCTTCGTTTCGGTGTCGGGCCTTGGTGAAAGCCAGCCTGTGGCTGACAACAAGTCGGCTGATGGTCGTGCACAGAACCGTCGCACCGAAATCAAAATCGTCCGCTAGCCCCTCTCGCATCCGCGGCTTGTGCAGTCGCGGATGCGGGTCTTTACTCCTGTGTAACCGGTATGGGCCGGTACACAGGAGCGTTCACAAATGCGTCTTTTCTCAAGGTCCGTCTTGCCGGTGCTGCTGCTTGGCAGCTTGCTCACCGGTTGTGCCACTCACAGCGATGGCACCGCCCCCCTCAATCAACGTACGTGGCCGATCTGCAGCCTGCTTGGCGGTCTGGTCGGCGGCGGTCTTGGCGCCATTGAAAGCGCCGGCTGGGCCGGCGGCGGCGCGGCATTGGGTATCGTCACCGGCGGGCTGATCTGTTACGCCCAGGATGGCGACGAAGACAGCGACGGCGTCTTCGACCGCCGCGACCGCTGCCCCGACACCCCGGAAAACACCGAAGTCGATCACCGTGGCTGCCCGTTGCCGCAATATCCGGTGGCAGTCAAACCGGTCGAACCGGCGCCGCAAACCGAAGTGATCACCTTGAGCGATGCCGGCAACGTTCTGTTCGATTTCGACAAGTCTGATCTGACCCCGGCGGCAAAAGCCCAGCTCGATACCTTGATGGACAAACTGCGCAATGCCGATGTGGTGAGCATCAAAGTCATCGGGCACACCGACAGCAAAGGCTCCGATGCCTATAACCAGGCCTTGTCGGAACGGCGCGCGAGCAGTGTCGCGGCGTATCTGTTGAGTCAGGGCCTGGCGCCGAACAAGCTCACCAGCGAGGGTCGAGGCGAAAGTGAGCCGGTCGCCGATAACGCCACCGATGAAGGCCGCGCGGAAAATCGCCGGGTCGAGCTGCATATCAATCGTTAGGAAAGGTCTGTAGTCCGCCGGCTAGAGCTGCCGGGTCGAAATCATCGGCCCGGCAGCCATTTACCCGGCGTTTGTAGAAATTTCATTTTTCCCTCTGGCTTATCCCCCGCAGAAGCCGGTACTGTGCGTGCAAAGAATAATTCGCAACACGGGGGAGCGTATGAAGGTGTTCTGGGGGCTGGGGCGTTTGCTGACCCTGCTGTTCTGCTGCGTGGTACTGGCCAATCAACTGGTGCCGTTTGTCCATCCGCTGCATCTGCTGGTGAATCTGGCCGGCGCTCTGTTGTTGCTGATTCATCTACTCGAAATACTGCTGTGCAATCGCAGCCTCAAGGGGCGCCCGCACCCTTGGCGTGATCGTGGCCGCATCCTGTTGTTCGGCGTTTTTCACCTGCAAACCATCCCGGCCCCGGCCGCTCCGGAGGCTTCTTCCCATGCGTAAACTCTGCCTGCTCGCTGCATTCATCAGTCCACTGGCCTGCGCCCAGGTGGTCAACGTGCAAAGCAATTCGCTGATGCGCTTGCCCAACACCACCAGCACGCTGCAACTGGAGAAACTGGAAGTCGCCGATTACGGCACCTTGCTGATCCCGTCCAACGTGACTGAATTAAACATCGATGAACTGCGTCTTGGCCATGAAGCACGTATTGCTATCGTTCCGGCTGAACAAGCGCTGGAAGTGAAGGTCAAGCGCGCTGAATTGAGCGAGGGCAGCCAGATCACTGCGCGCGGCGCCCCCGGCACTTATGAGAAAGCAGCCCGGGCCGGGCGCAATCTGAATCTGCAATTTCAGGCCCTGAGCGCGCCGCAACTGACGGTCGATGCCCGTGGCGGTAGGGGCGCGCCGGGTTTCGTCGGCCTCGACGGCGGCAACGGTGAAGATCCGGGCTGCACCTATGGCTCGGCCGGCCACGGCGCCGATGGCAGTGACGGCAGCGATGGCCAGCCAGGCGCGCCGGGTGCGCTGGTGCGACTCGCCGTACCACGGGATTTCCCTGCCGAGCAGATCAAGGTCAACGTGGCTGGCGGTGCCGGTGGCCCGGCGGGTGTTGGCGGCAAGGCGGGCAAGGGTGGCAAGTCCAAGGGCTGCCTGGTGTACCGCGCTGACGGCGGCAAGAACGGCAAGGCCGGCGCGGATGGTCAGCCTGGGCCGGAGGGAGCGGCGGGTTCGGTTACCGTGCAACGCCTCTAAAACTGCGACCCACTCTCTGATCAATAAAATGCTTTGGTGAGTGAAGATCTTTGGTGAGTGAAATTATGTGGCGAGGGGATTTATCCCCGCTGGGTCGCGAAGCGGCCCCGCTCTAAAAATCAAAAGCGGGACTGCTACGCAGCCCAGCGGGGATAAATCCCCTCGCCACAACTGTGTTCACAGCAGAACAAGAGTGCGATTCAGAGCATCGGTCTCGCCGCCGCCACAGCCACCAACACCAACCCGACCAGCAGATTGAGCCCCACCACCCGGCGAATCCGCCCCAGCACCGCCGCACCCGCCGGCCAATCCTTCGCCTCAACCGCCTTGCGCAACTCTGGCAGCATCAACCCCTGAATGCGGATGAACAGTGCCGTCATCACCACATACAAACCGATCATCACCTGCACGTACTTCGGCGCGGTTTCAAATCCGACCTGCTGCAGATGCAGCATGCCCACGCCGCTGATCGGCAACAGGGTCACGGCGACCCAGACCCAACGGAAAAAACCTTGAAACACTTCCACCCACAGGGTCAGGCGAGCTGGGCCGTCCAGAGCCTTCACAGCCGCAGGGCGCAAGACCATCCAGGCGAAAAACATGCCGCCAACCCACACCAAAGCGGCAAGGACATGCAGGGGGTAAACGAGGCTAAAAGGTGTCATTCGGGCACTCCGTTCTGCGCAGGATCGATTAGGCAGGTATGATAGCCGCCGAACCAAACTACTGAAAATTTATCCAGCGTTTCCAGCGCCCGACACTCAATGATCAGCACTGAACTCAAAACCACGATCCAGGGCGCTTATTCGCGTTTTCTAGAGGCCAAGAGCCTCAAGCCGCGTTACGGCCAGCGCCTGATGATCGCCGAAATCGCCAAGGTCCTCGGGGATATCGACACCGATGACGAAGGCCGGCGCAGTGGCGACCCCGCGATTGTCGCGGTGGAAGCCGGCACCGGTACTGGCAAGACGGTGGCCTACAGCCTGGCGGCGATCCCTACGGCGAAACTGGCCGGCAAGCGTCTGGTGATTGCCACCGCGACCGTCGCCCTGCAAGAGCAGATCGTCTACAAGGATCTGCCCGACCTGATGCGCAACAGCGGGCTGAATTTCAGTTTCGCCCTGGCCAAGGGCCGTGGCCGCTACATGTGCCTGTCCAAGCTCGACATGCTCCTGCAGGAAGGCCACGCACAAACCGCCACCGCGCAGCTGTTCGAAGAAGAAGGCTTCAAGATCGAAGTCGACGAGGCCAGTCAGAAGCTGTTCACCAGCATGATCGAAAAGCTCGCCGGCAATAAATGGGACGGCGACCGCGACAGTTGGCCTAACGCGCTGGAAGACGCCGACTGGGCGCGCCTGACCACCGATCACAGCCAGTGCACCAACCGTCATTGCCCGAACTTCGGCCAGTGCGCCTTCTACAAGGCTCGCGAGGGCATGGGCAAGGTTGACGTGATCGTCACCAACCACGACATGGTCTTGGCGGATCTGGCACTGGGCGGCGGCGCCGTGTTGCCCGACCCGCGCGACACCATTTACGTGTTCGACGAAGGTCACCATTTGCCGGACAAGGCCATCGGCCACTTCGCTCACTACACGCGCCTGCGCTCCACCGCCGACTGGCTGGAAACCACCGCCAAGAACCTCACCAAGCTGCTGGCCCAGCATCCGTTGCCGGGCGATCTCGGCAAGCTGATCGAGCAGGTGCCCGAGCTGGCGCGGGAGATCAAGACCCAACAGCAGTTCATGTTCACCGCGTGCGAGCAGATCGCCGATTTCAAACCCGGCGAAGACGTCGAAGGCCGCGAGCGACCGCGTCATCGCTTTGTCGGCGGGGTGATTCCCGAGGACATGCGCGAGATGGGCATCGAGCTGAAAAAAGGCTATTCGCGCCTTAACGACCTGTTCCAGCGCCTGACCGACCTGCTCAAGGAAGGCATGGACGGTGAGGTCAATATCGGCATCGCCAGCAATCAGGCCGAAGAATGGTATCCGCTGTTCGGCAGCCTGCTGTCCCGCGCTTCCGGCAACTGGGAATTGTGGACCGCGTTCACCGCCGAAGACCCGGAAGACAGCCCGCCGATGGCGCGCTGGCTGACCCTGGCCGAAAGCGGTTCGCTGTTCGACATCGAGGTCAACGCCAGCCCGATTCTGGCGGCGGAAACCTTGCGTCGCAGTTTGTGGAATGTCGCTTACGGCTGCCTGGTGACCTCGGCGACGCTGACGGCGCTGGGCACTTTCGACCGTTTCCGCATGCGCGCCGGTCTGCCGAAAAAAGCTGTCACGGCGGTGGTGCCGAGCCCGTTCCATCATGCCGATGCCGGCGTGCTGCGCGTGCCGGATCTGAAGGCCGACCCGCGCGATGCCGCCGCCCACACGGCGGCGATCATTCGCGAACTGCCGGACCTGGTCGAAGGGTCGCGTGGCACGCTGGTGCTGTTCTCCTCGCGCAAGCAAATGCAGGACGTGTTCGACGGTCTCGACCGCGACTGGCGCAAGCAAGTGTTCATTCAGGGCAATCTGTCGAAACAGGAAACCCTCAACAAGCACAAGGCGCGGGTCGATGGCGGTGATTCCAGCGTGCTGTTCGGCCTTGCCAGTTTTGCCGAGGGTGTCGATTTGCCGGGTGCCTACTGTGAGCACGTGGTGATTGCCAAGATTCCGTTCTCGGTGCCCGATGATCCGGTCGAGGCCGCGTTGTCGGAGTGGATCGAGGCGCGTGGCGGCAATCCGTTCATGGAAATCTCCGTGCCCGATGCCTCGCTGAAACTGGTTCAGGCCTGCGGGCGTCTGCTGCGCACCGAAGAAGACCGCGGCACCATCACCTTGCTCGACCGGCGTCTGGTCACCCAGCGCTACGGCAAGGCGATCCTCAATGCGTTGCCTCCTTTCCGTCGTGAAATATCCTGAGACATGGGTGGGCCGATTGGCCCGCCGCGTTGTCTATCTCTCTGCCACCGCTTTTCCACTGGCCTTGACTGGTCGTTAGGGAGAACTCCGTTCTTATGATCCGCCGTTCGTTGCCCGCTGTTTTCGCCATGATCTTTGCCGCGCCGTTGCCGGCCGCGCCCGCCGGTCAGCAGACGCTGTTCAACTTCGTACGCCCGGCCGACGTGGTCAAGGTCGCCACGGAAAACGCCGACCTGCCCCAGGCCAATGCCGAACAGACCGCGGAAGGCGAAGTGCTGCGCCGGGTGACATTCAACCCGGTCGCGCGGCCGACCTTGCGCCTGACACCCCAAACCGGTGCCTGGGACTGGTCGCAGTCCGGCATGATGACTTTGCGTCTGCAGAGTGCGATGAACTGGGCGGTGACGGTTTATGTGCAGATCCAGAGCAACGATGGCCGCACCCTGGTCAGCCGCGTCGATCTGCCGGCCGGCCCCGCGCAGACCTTGCTGGTGCCGCTGGTGGCGTCGACGCCACTGAGCCAAGGCATGAAAGCCGGGCCACCGATGCCGATGACCGTCGATGGCCAACGCATCCTGCTGGCCAGCAGCACGGGCGAGATCGACCGCAGCCAAGTGGTTTCGGTGAGTCTGTCGCTGGATCAGCCGAAAGTTGCGCAGAGCCTGTTGCTCGAGCGGTTCGGCGTGCAGGACGGCGAATCGGTGACGCGGGCGGTGTACGGCAATCTGGTCGACGCCTACGGTCAGTCAACCCGTAGTAAATGGCCGGATAAAGTCAGCAGCGACGAACAACTGAAAAGCGCCGCCAGCAAAGAGCAGCAACAGCTGAATACGTGGCTGGCCGAGCGTGAAAAGGCTTCGCTGGACAAGTTCGGCGGCTGGAACAAAGGCCCGGCGTTCAAGGCCAGCGGCTTCTTCCGCACGGAAAAACGCGATGGCCGCTGGTATCTGGTGACCCCCGAAGGCCACCCGTTCTATTCGCTGGGCGTCAACACCGTCAGCCCGCAAGTCAACCAGACCTACGTCGCTGGTCGTGAGTACATGTTCGAATCGTTGCCGAAGAACGACGACCCGCTGGCCGCGCATTTTGGCGAGGGCGACAACCATGGCGGCAATGGTGCCGATCAGGGCCGTGGCTACGGCAACGGCCGCTGGTACGACTTCTATGGCGCCAATCTGCAACGCCTGTACGGCGAACCGTGCAAAGCGGACAGCGACAACAAGGCCGGGATTGCCGAAGCGGCGAAGGCGGGCGCGGCTGAGGCCGGCTCGGTGCAGGCTGCTGAGACTGCAGCGGTGCCTGCCGAGCCGAAATCCGGTATTGCCGAAGCGGCGCAGACCGATGCGGTGCAAGCGTCCAGCGAGGAAGCCGCCCCGTGCAAAGCCACAATTGACGAAGAACGCTGGACCCGCCATACCCTCGATCGGCTGCAAGCCTGGGGCTTCAACACGGTAGGCAACTGGAGCGCGCCGTCGCTGGCTGACGCTGAGCGCGTGCCGTACACCTTGCCCCTGTCGATCGTCGGCGATTACACCAGCATCAGCACCGGCAGCGATTGGTGGGGCGGCATGCCGGATCCGTTCGATCCGCGTTTCGCCATGGCCACCGAGCGCGCCGTGGCCATTGCCGCCCGCGATCACCGTGACGATCCGTGGCTGATCGGTTATTACGCCGACAACGAACTGGCCTGGGCTGGCCCTGGCGACGATCCGAAGGCTCGCTACGCGCTGGCCTACGGCACGTTGAAAATGACCACCGACGTGCCGGCCAAACGCGCCTTTCTCAAGCAATTGCGTGACAAGTACCGCAATCAGGCCGGACTGTCCAAGGCCTGGGGTATCGAGCTACCGGCGTGGGAGTTGATGGAAGATCCAGGCTTCGTGCCGCCACTGCCGAACCCGGAGCATCCGGAGATCGAAGCGGATTTCAAATACTTCCAGAAGGTCTTCGCCGATACCTATTTCAAGACCATTTCCGATTCGCTGAAATGGCACGCGCCGAACCAGATGCTGCTTGGCGGCCGCTTCGCTATCAGTACGCCTGAAGCCGTGGCGTCCTGCGCGCAGTACTGCGATGTGTTGAGCTTCAACATGTACACGCTCAAGCCGCAGGACGGTTACGACTTCGCCGCATTGGCGGCGCTGGACAAACCGGTGCTGATCACCGAATTCAACTTCGGCTCGGCTGACCGAGGGCCGTTCTGGGGCGGCGTGACGCAGTTGGCCAAGGAAGAAGAGCGCGGTCCGGCTTATGCCAACTTCCTCAAACAGGCGCTGAGCGAACCGTCGATTGTCGGCGTGCACTGGTTCCAGTATCTCGACCAACCGGTGACCGGGCGTTTGCTCGACGGCGAGAACGGCCATTTCGGTCTGGTCGGGGTCACTGACCTGCCGTATCAGGGCTTTGTCGAGGCGGTGCGTAAAAGCAATCTGCAGGCGCTGGAGCAGTTGGGCAAGGAGGCGCAGAAAACCCCGGCGGCGGAAGTGGAAGGCGGGCGCAAGGCCGAGGCTGGCAAAGCGCCGGGGGCTGCACAGGCGGGTGGGCATTCGGGGAATGGTCACTAGGTTTCAGACCGCGTTATCGTTCTTCGCGAGCAGGCTCGCTCCCACAGGGGAATTGCGCTGCTGTTGAGATCCAGTGTGGGAGCGAGCCTGCTCGCGAAGGGATCACCATAAATTGCCGATCAACCGTCTGGCCCGCGCCTGTTCCCAAATCCCTCAAGGGCTGGAACAATGCGGGCCACTTTGTAGAGCGTTTTCGCGGGGGAGTTGCGGGTGCAGATTCAGGGACATTACGAGCTTCAATTCGAAGCGGTGCGCGAGGCTTTCGCCGCACTGTTCGACGATCCCCAGGAACGCGGCGCAGCCCTGTGCATCAAGGTCGGTGGAGAAACCGTCCTCGACCTCTGGTCCGGTACTGCCGACAAGGACGGCGCCGAGGCTTGGCACAGCGACACCATCGCCAACCTGTTCTCCTGCACCAAGACATTCACCGCCGTTACCGCGCTGCAACTGGTCGCTGAAGGCAAGTTGCAACTCGATGCCCCGGTTGCCCGCTACTGGCCGGAATTCGCCGCCGCCGGCAAAGAATCCGTCACCCTGCGCCAATTGCTTTGCCATCAGGCCGGCCTGCCGGCGCTGCGCGAACTACTCGCGCCTGAAGCCCTTTACGACTGGCAAACCATGGTCGACGCCCTCGCGGCCGAAGCGCCATGGTGGACTCCGGGCACCGGTCACGGTTATGCCGCGATCACCTACGGCTGGCTGGTCGGCGAATTGCTGCGCCGCGCTGACGGGCGTGGGCCGGGCGAGTCGATCGTCGCTCGGGTCGCCAAACCGTTGGGCCTGGATTTCCACGTGGGCTTGGCCGACGAAGAGTTTCATCGCGTGGCGCATATTGCCCGTGGCAAGGGCAACGCCGGCGACGCTGCGGCGCAGCGCCTGCTGCAAGTGACCATGCGCGAACCGACTGCCATGACCACCCGCGCCTTCACCAATCCGCCGTCCGTGCTGACCAGCACTAACAAGCCGGAATGGCGCCGCATGCAGCAGCCTGCGGCTAACGGCCACGGCAATGCGCGCAGCCTCGCCGGGTTTTACGCCGGCCTGCTCGACGGCAGTCTGCTCGAAAGCGAGATGCTCGAAGAGCTGACCCGCGAGCACAGCCTTGGCGATGACAAGACCTTGCTCACCCGCACCCGTTTCGGCCTCGGCTGCATGCTCGATCAACCGGACGTGCCCAACGCCACCTACGGCCTCGGCCCACGCGCGTTCGGCCATCCGGGAGCAGGCGGCTCGATCGGTTTTGCTGATCCTGAGCACGATGTGGCTTTCGGTTTCGTGACAAATACCCTGGGGCCTTACGTTTTGATGGATCCGCGCGCGCAAAAGCTGGCGCGGGTGCTTGCCACTTGTCTGTAAAGCTTCAACAGAGGTTCCAGGGTCGGAACCTCAAAGGGATTTTCGTTTCAAAACGGCTGTTTATCCGGGCGAAAGTGCTCTGATTTTTCATTACTTCATTTTGTGGATTTTCAATGTCATCTAAAAAGACCCTCGCCCTGGCCCTGTGTGTAGCGATCACCGGTTGCGCACAGAACCCGAAAAACGATGCGGACGGCGGCAGTTGGTGGCCGTTCGGTTCTTCCGACAAAGTCGCGGCCAAAGATTCGGCCCCGGCTCCTGCTCCTTTGAAACCTGCGGCGACTGCGCCAGTGGCCAAGGCCGAAAGCAGCAACCCGTGGTACTGGCCGTTCGGTTCCAGCGATGAAGCGGTCAAGGCTGATCTGAAAGCCGAGGTCAAACCTGAAGCCAAACCGGTCGAGGTGGCCAAAGCCGAGGCGCAGTCCAATGGCAAATGGTGGTGGCCGTTCGGCGGCAAGGACCAGCCAACCGCCAAAGCCGTGCCGATGCCGGATCCGAAGGTGACTCAGGCCTGGCTGGATGACTACGAGCCGCGTCTGCGTGAAGCGGTGAAGGACAGCAATCTGCAACTCGAGCGTCGCGACAATGTGCTGGTAGTGACGGCGCCGGTCGAAGGCTCGTTCAATCCAGACCGCCCGGCGATGCTGCTGCCGGTCACCCTTGGCCCGTTCACTCGCGTAGCGAAAATCCTTGAAGCCGACCCGAAAACCGCAGTGCTGGTGCTCGGTCACAGTGACACCAGCGGTGCCGCACCGGCCAACGTCAAGCTGAGTCAGGAACGTGCGCAATCGGTGGCGGCGATCTTCCGCCTCAGCGGCTTGCAACGTGATCGCCTGATGCTGCGCGGCATGGGTTCCGAAGCGCCGCGTGCGGCCAACGACAGCGTTGAAGGCCGTGCCTTGAACCGTCGTGTCGAGCTGCTGGTGACTCCGCAGAACACCATGGTTGCACTGCTGAGCAAATACAACATGCCGGCGCCGAAGCCGGTGACGATGGTTGCTGCGCAAGACGTCAAGCCAGTCGCCAAACCGGTTACCCCGGCGCCTGCGGCGAAAAAAGCCGCTGTGCCGGCAGCGAAAAAGGCGCCAGCCAAGAAAACCGCCGCCAAGGCTCCGGCGAAGAAGGCCCCGGCCAAGGCTCCAGCGAAAAAGACTGCACCAGCCAAAGCCGCCGCGACCGAGAAGAAAGTCGCCGCAGCCGACGCTGCCAAGAAGTGATCCGCTAACGAAAAGGAATCCGCCATGACCCAGGCTCTGGCCGATATGCGTCGCGACTACACCCGTGACGGTTTGACCGAGGCGCAAGCCCCGGCCGAGCCGTTTGCGCTGTTTCACCAGTGGTTCGCCGATGCGGTGAAAACCGAGCAGGCGCCGGTAGAAGCCAATGCCATGACCCTGGCCACGGTTGATGCCGACGGTCGTCCGCATTGCCGCATTCTGTTGCTCAAGGGCCTGGACGAGCAGGGCTTCACCTTCTTCACCAACTACGACAGCGCCAAGGGCCAGCATCTGGCGGCCAACCCGTTTGCCGCCATGACCTTCTTCTGGCCAACCCTGGAGCGCCAGGTGCGCATCGAAGGGCGGGTGGTCAAGGTCACGCCGCAAGAGTCCGACGCGTATTATCAGGTGCGTCCGCTGGGTAGCCGCCTCGGCGCCTGGGCCTCGCCGCAGAGCCGGGTCATCAACGGTCGTGGCGAACTGGAGGATTTGCTCAAGGCCACCGAGCAACGCTTCAGCGACAGCCAGCCGCACTGCCCGGAACATTGGGGTGGTTACCGCTTGTTGCCCGAGCGCATCGAGTTCTGGCAGGGCCGTCCGAGCCGCCTGCATGATCGCCTCAACTACCGCCTGCAGGGCGCCGAGTGGATTCTTGAACGACTGGCACCCTGAGCAGTCTACCGAGCGAGATAAACGCGGATGGCGCAGGATCGCTGATTTGACGCTACTTTGAGTGGACGCTCGCGGGCATCTGTACCAGGCCTGAATGGAAGCCAATTTTATCCGGATGGTGTCGTGACAGGCGCCAGGCCACGGGGTTTAATGAACACATGTTCTTTTGGAGTTGATGCTATGCGTAAGTCTGTTCTGCTGGTTGCTTCTTTTTCGACGATGGCGATGTTGCTGACCGGCTGCCAATCGAGCCTCACCGGCGACTCCTACTCCCGTGACGAAGCGCGTCGTGTGCAGACGATTCGCATGGGCACCATCGAATCCCTGCGCCCGGTAAAAATCGAAGGCACCAAGACCCCGATCGGCGGCGCAGCAGGCGCAGTGGTCGGCGGCGTCGGCGGCAGTGCTATCGGCGGCGGCAAGGGCAGCATCGTTGCTGCGGTCATCGGCGCAGTGGCCGGCGGCCTGCTTGGCTCGGCCACCGAAGAAGGCCTGACCCGCACCCAAGGCGTGGAAATCACTGTCCGCGAAGACGACGGCAGCATGCGCGCCTATGTGCAGCAGGTTCAGGAGAATGAAGTATTCCGCGTTGGCGAGCGGGTACGGATCTCCACCGTTGGCGGAACCAGCCGCGTTTCGCACTAAGCGGGAAGCTGGGTAAAAGAAAACCCCGATCAGGTGACTGGTCGGGGTTTTTCTTTGTTTGTGAATTGCTCATTCAGTATGTGGAGCAGGTGCCCATGAAGTATTCGAGGCCCTTTGGAAAACTGACGTTGAGCAGGGTTTCCAATGCGGTTACCTGATCCTGAGTCAACAACAGCTCGCCGGGTTCCACCTCATCCAAGGGCTTGGATTCAATGAGCTGGGCCACTTTTTCATTCATCTCGCTGCCTGTGATATCCAGCTCGAATTGCAAGGAGTCGTCTTGGGCTTCGTCAGGGAAAAAACCGGTAATTAAAAGAAAGTGCATGGAGCTAATACTTCCGGGGCTGTTAGCCGTAGTCAAACGAAATTTGATAGTCGTGAACTCTCAAATCGATTTGATGTTGAAAATACGGCTGAATGGTGGCGAGCCAATTTTGAGCGACGTTGAAACTGCCATTGTTGATGTTGTCCGCGGCGGGAATCCCCAAGGCGTTTAACACTGACTCGTCACCACCCAGGTCTTTTGACGACTCTTCCCCCTGAAACTCCAAGGTTGCTGTGTCGTACCATTCCAATCTCAGTTCCAGTCCCATCTACCATTGATCCCGGTAAACGAACGATACCTGATAGTCGTAAGAAGAAAACTGAATGGAATGCTGGAAGTGGGGCTGGAGAGTCTTGATCCAATCGGCTTTTACATCAAATCCGCCGTTATTGAAGCTTTTCGACGGTAGGCCTAATGCTTCCATTAATGAGCCGTCCTCGCCAAAATCTTTCGACAGTTCCTCCCCCTCACCCAGTTCGGTTTGTTGGTCGTACCATTCGAGTCTGGCTTTGAGTCCCATGTAATCCTCATAAATATTTTTTAATACTACGGTTTTTTTTGGGTGGATCTATCTGTTCACCAGTTCTGTGGTCGTAAGAGCCTAAATGGCTGCCATCACTTGCGCGGTAGGCTTCAAGCTCGCCATGTAGATAGTCCCATTCATAGATTATTCGGCCTTTTGCGTTGATCCAGCGATCCCTAAGCCCACCGTTGAACGGTGTTTTCTTTTTCGCTCTTCTTAAATCGGGAAAGGCTGTGATATCCGACGTTTCGGGAGCGGGGTGATAGGTATGTCCCGCTTCAGCGGTGCCTTTCGCAGAGCTGACAACGATATAAATCGGTTTTACACCCGAGTCTGCGGGAAACACCAGAATCAAATCTTTGTACTCCGGCGGATAAACCGGATTCACCAGTATCCCGTCCGCCGCCTTCGTCGGTGGATACACCCAGATATGCGGTGCCTGCGGTGCGGCCTCCAGTGCTGGAATGCCGAGAATGTCCGAGCCATCCACCGCCGGGGTCCAGAGCAGTTCGACGCCTTCACCCAGATCGGCAACGAACCGGTCGCCGCGCGCAATGAACTGCACGACATCGACCATTTCCCAATCGCGGTTCTTACCGGTGTAGAAACCGTAACCCTTGAGGCTGCCATCGGCCTGTTGCTCGACGCGCAGGCGCACGCGGGTTCGAGCTTGTTTGAGTGTGTTCAGTTGCTCGTCGGTATAGAGCGCGCTGTCGCCCAGGCTTGACGGCATCAGCAGCGCAACCAGCCCCAGCAAGGGCGCAGCCACCGCACTGGAGACGAGCGCCGGTAGCACTTCAAAAGCCGAGCCTGCCAGGGCCAGACTGCCGAACCCGACCGGGATGGTGTTGGCGCTGATTTTCTTGAGAGGAATGCCGCCGCTTGGGTCGGCTTCGCGAGCGCCGAGCAGAATCAGCTCGCCGTAATCCTTCAGGCTGTCGGTCGGCACCATGGCGGAAGGATTGCTGTAATCGATAATCGCATCCGGCAACTTGCAGGACTTGGCGAATACACAGCCGGCACGCACGGCTTCAGGTTTTTTCGCCGCCACTTCACTGCTGCGCTCGAACGCCTCCTGCCGCGCCAGCATCGCGTCGTAAGCGTTTTGCCCGGCTTCGCGCTCGGCCAGTTCTGCGGCCGTCATATACCGCCAGGTAACGTGATGTCCGTCGCCCTCCGGCGGGTTTTGCACCCGGGGAATGTCCTTGTTCCGCGCCACTGATCGTCCCTTCGTTCATCATCGACAGCCCCTCGAGAAGGGGCCGCACGACGTTATCGAAGCGGGGAAAGTGTGGCTGTAGGACGGGTCGCTAATGACGTGGGGATTGTTCGCTGCGTAACTGTAAGGCTAGGAATCTGTGGCGAGGGGCAAGCTCCCTCGCCACAGGGGTTATTGCAGTTGTGAATTCTTGCGACTCGCCGCCGCCGTCACCGCATAACCAATCACCGCCGCGAGGATCGAGCCGGTGAGGATGCCCATGCGATCCATGCCGGCGTAATCACTCACGCCCGGTTCGAAGGCCAGCGAGCCGACGAACAGGCTCATGGTGAAGCCTATGCCGCAGAGGATCGCGACGCCGAGGACCTGGCCCCAGTTGGCGCCTTGGGGCAGGGCGGCGATGCCGATCTTGACCGCCAGCCAGGTCAGGCCGAACACGCCGATGGTCTTGCCCAGCAGCAGGCCGATGGCGATGCCCATCGGTACGTCGTGGGTGAAGCTTTCGACGGTGACGCCGCTCAGCGACAGGCCAGCGTTGGCGAAGGCGAACAGCGGCAGGATGCCGTAGGCGACCCAGGGGTGCAGCGCGTGTTCGAGGGTCAGCAGCGGCGACGACTCGGCGTTTTTCGTGCGCAGGGGAATGCAGAAAGCCAGGGTCACGCCGGCCAGTGTCGCGTGGACACCGCTCTTGAGTACGCAGACCCAGAGGATCAGGCCGATGATCATGTACGGGCCGAGCTTGACCACGCCGAGCCGGTTCATCGCCACCAGCGCGGCAATGCACGCAGCCGCCAGGCCAAGGGACAGGGTCGAGAGTTCGCCGGAATAGAAGATTGCGATGATGACGATGGCGCCGAGGTCATCGATGATCGCCAGGGTCATCAGGAACAGTTTCAGCGACACCGGCACGCGTTTGCCGAGCAGCGCCAGTACGCCGAGGGCGAAGGCGATGTCGGTGGCGGTCGGAATGGCCCAGCCACTCAGGGCGGCGGGGTTGTCGCGGTTGAGGAACCAGTAGATCAGCGCCGGCACCAGCATGCCGCCGATCGCCGCTGCGCCGGGCAGGACGATTTGCGAAGGCTTGGACAATTGGCCGTCGAGCACTTCGCGTTTCACTTCCAGACCGATCAGCAGGAAGAACATCGCCATCAGGCCGTCGTTGATCCACAGCAGCAGGGGTTTGGCGATTTTCAACGCACCGATCTGCGCCACCACAGGAGTGTCGAGCAGGCCGGTGTACAGCCACGACAGGGGTGAGTTGTTGATGATCAGCGCGAGAACGGCTGCGGCGATCAATAGCAGACCGCTGGCGGCTTCCAACTGAAAGAAACGCGTGAAAGTGCTACGCAGAGGCAAGGTCGCTCTCCATCGAATCAAGAAAAAGGTGAAACACCCTAACCCGTACCGTTAGTTGTTAAAACAAAAGTTATATTCTTTTTTGTTATATGTCGTTACAGGCTGTCTGGTACGGGCAGCACTGAGCCTAGCAGTTGCCTGACACATTGAGACTCAGCTGTATCTTTGCCGCCTGCGGGATTTTTTCTAAGCTTGCAGCAGACCTTTTTCAGAAGACCGATCTTCTGGCTGATTCAGCGAGAACCGAAACCATGAGCGACAACCGACAGTGGGCCCGCGAAGCCATCCGCATCATCGAGGCGGACTTCCAGCGCAGCGCCGACACCCACCTGATCCCTTTGCCGCTGCCCGGTTTTGCCGGCATCGAGTTGTATTTCAAGGACGAATCCAGCCACCCGACCGGCAGTCTCAAGCATCGCCTGGCCCGTTCGCTGTTCCTCTACGCGCTGTGCAACGGCTGGCTGAAGCCCGGCGCGCCGGTGATCGAGGCATCCAGCGGCTCGACGGCGATTTCCGAAGCGTATTTCGCGCGCATGCTCGGTTTGCCGTTTATCGCGGTGATGCCGGCGACCACTTCGAAAGAGAAGATTGCCCAGATTGCCTTCTACGGTGGCCAGAGCCATCTGGTGCAGGATCCGACGCAGATCTACGCCGAATCCGAGCGCCTGGCCCGCGAGCATGGCGGTCACTTCATCGATCAGTTCACTTACGCTGAACGCGCCACCGACTGGCGAGCGAACAACAACATCGCCGAGTCGATCTTCCAGCAGATGCGCTACGAAAAACACCCTGAACCGACCTGGCTGATTTCCAGCCCCGGCACCGGCGGCACCACCGCGACCCTCGGCCGCTACGTGCGCTATCGCCAGCACTGCACCCGCGTGTTGTGTGCCGATGCCGAGCGTTCGGTGTTCTTCGATTTTTACCAGACCGGAGATGCCAGCCTGCGCCTGGACTGCGGCTCGCGCATAGAAGGCATTGGCCGGCCTCGGGTGGAAGCGTCGTTCCTGCCCAAGGTGATCGATGCGATGGTCAAGGTGCCGGACGCCCTGTCCCTGGCGGCCATGCATTATCTGGCGCAGCGTTTGGGGCGGCATGTCGGTGGATCGAGCGGGACCAATCTGATCGGTGCGCTGATGGCGGCGCAGCAGATGAAAGCGGCGGGGCAGTCGGGGTCGATCGTGGCGATCCTGTGCGATGGCGGCGAGCGTTATGCCGACACTTATTACGACCAGGAATGGTTGAAAGCGCAGGGTTACGAACTGGGTGAGTTGATTGCAGCAGTGGCGGCGAGTGCCGAGCGCGGGGAGGCGCTGCCGACCTCGGTGCTGCGCGCGAATATCTAAAGCTGAACGCAGAAACCACTGTGGGAGCGAGCTTGCTCGCGAATGCGGAGTCACATTCAACATCTTCGTTGATTGACAGGCCGCTTTCGCGAGCAAGCTCGCTCCCACAGGGTTTGTGTTGTGTCAGCTTATGCGGATCAGGCTTCCAGGCCGAGGATATCGCGAGCCACTGCCTCGGCAATGCGAATCCCGTCGACACCCGCCGAGAGAATCCCGCCGGCATAGCCCGCGCCTTCTCCGGCCGGGAACAGGCCTTTGACGTTCATGCTCTGCAGCGACTCGTTGCGGGTGATGCGCAGCGGCGATGAAGTGCGGGTCTCGATTCCGGTCAGCACGGCGTCGTGCAGGGAATAACCGCGAATCTGCTTCTCGAACGCCGGCAAGGCTTCACGGATCGCCTCAATGGCAAAGTCGGGCAGCGCCAAGGCCAGATCGCCCAGCGCCACGCCCGGCTTGTACGACGGCTCGACTTCGCCCAGCTCGGTCGATGGAATGTCGTTGATAAAGTCGCCAACCAGTTGCGCCGGGGCCTTGTAGTCGCTGCCGCCCAGAATGAACGCGTGGGATTCCAGGCGCTCCTGCAACTCGATACCGGCGAGCGGGCCGCCCGGATAATCGACTTCCGGGGTGATGCCGACGACGATGCCGGAGTTGGCATTACGCTCGTTACGCGAGTACTGGCTCATGCCATTGGTGACCACGCGATTCGGTTCCGACGTCGCCGCGACCACAGTGCCGCCCGGGCACATGCAGAAGCTGTAGACCGAACGCCCGTTCTTGGCGTGGTGCACCAGCTTGTAATCGGCAGCACCGAGTTTCGGGTGGCCGGCGTATTTGCCCAGGCGCGCGCGGTCAATCAGCGATTGCGGATGTTCGATGCGGAAACCCACCGAGAACGGCTTGGCTTCCATGAACACGCCACGGCTGTGGAGCATGCGGAAGGTGTCGCGGGCGCTGTGGCCGAGGGCCAGAACCACATGCTTCGAATGCAGGGTTTCGCCGCTGGCCAGTTGCACGCCGACCAGTTGGCCGTCTTCGATCAGCACGTCGCTGACGCGCTCCTGGAAGCGCACTTCACCGCCCAGTTCGCGGATCTGCTCGCGCATG
Source organism: Pseudomonas sp. Sample_20 (assembly GCF_004307585.1). Lineage (NCBI taxonomy): Bacteria > Pseudomonadati > Pseudomonadota > Gammaproteobacteria > Pseudomonadales > Pseudomonadaceae > Pseudomonas > Pseudomonas sp. Sample_20. The sequence goes on from NZ_RCOA01000089.1 coordinate 43,267, forward strand.
TTTTCGACCATACCGGTCAGGCGGAACGTACCGATGTGCGGCTTGCTGACGTAGAGGATTTCTTCCGGCGCGCCGGCCTTGACGAACTCGTGCAGGACTTTGCGGCCGAGGAATTTCGGGTCCTTGATCTGGCTGTACAGCTTGCCGTCGGAGAACGTGCCCGCGCCGCCTTCGCCAAACTGTACGTTGGACTCGGGATTGAGCACGCTTTTGCGCCACAGGCCCCAAGTGTCCTTGGTGCGCTGACGGACTTCGGTGCCGCGTTCGAGAATGATCGGTTTGAAGCCCATCTGCGCCAGCAGCAGGCCGGCGAAGATGCCGCACGGGCCGAAACCGACGACGATCGGCCGTTGGCCGAGATCGCTCGGTGCCTGGCCGACGAATTTGTAGCTGACATCCGGCGCCACGTTGACGTTACGGTCGTCGGCGAACTTGCCCAACACTCTGGCCTCGTCGCGTACGTTGAGGTCGATGGTGTAGATGAAGCACAGTTCGGAGGACTTTTTGCGCGCGTCATAGCTGCGCTTGAACAAGGTGAAATCGAGCAGATCATCACTGGCGATGCCCAGGCGTTGCACGATGGCGGTGCGCAGGTCTTCTTCGGGATGGTCGATTGGCAGCTTGAGTTCAGTGATTCGTAACATGGCGGGGATCCGGATTCGCGGGGCGCACAACTGCGCCAGGGCGTTTGAAGGCGGCGATTATAAGCCGCCGCGAGCGGATCCGTGGGGGAAAAACGATCAGTCGTTGCGTGCGCCGCCGAAATAGCCGCAGCCGCGCTGGACCTGACCGTCGATACGCAACTCGGCGCTCATGTGCTGCACGCTGCCGGTGCTGCTGTCGACGCAGCGCTGTGGCGCGACCCACAATTCGATGCGCTGGTTGTTGGCTTCGCTGCTGAGATTGAAGCGGCCGTCGCCCAGTTGCTCTTCCACATACGGCACGGCCAGTGGTGGCTGACCGTCGCGCTCGATGACCATGCCTTTGCCGCTGACCTTCACATTCCACTCCGGGCCATGGCCGGCGGCGCGCAGGATCAGCAGTTTGAAATTCGGATCGTCGCAGGCCGCGCCCGTGCGCTCGACGCGATACAACTGGCCGAGGTCGAGACGATCGCCGGAAACCTTGCCGCGCACATCGGCAAACAGCTTGCCCTGCTCGTCGGCGAGGGTGGCGGCTTCTTGCAGGACGCTGGTGCCGCCGATGTCGTTGACCACCAGTTGCCGCTGCTCCTGGCACGGCTGGAACACCAGTTTGCCGTCGGCTGCGGTCAGTTGCCCCTGCATCCGCGTCTGCCCGGCATGGGACACACTTTCACGCTGGCCGTCGAACAACTGGCAGGCGGCAAACATCGGCAGCAGGGCAACGAGGACGAACGAACGGGCAACACGCATCTTTGGCTCTCCAGACAAGTGCTGCCACGTTACGCAGCCTGACCGTTCATCACAAGGGCCTTAACCCACGTGAAAGGTCTGACCGGTTTGCAGGCCTTCGACACTTTTCGCGTAGGCCAATGCCACTTCCGCTGCAGCAACCGGCTTGAAGCCACGGAAGTAGGGCGCGTACTTGCCCAGGGCTTCGGTCAGCACGGTCGGGCTCACCGAGTTTACCCGCAGGCCACGCGGCAGTTCGATGGCGGCGGCGCGGACGAAGCTGTCGAGGGCGCCGTTGACCAGCGCTGCCGAAGCGCCGCTGCGAATCGGGTCGTGGCTGAGCACGCCGGTGGTGAAGGTGAACGAGGCGCCGTCATTGGCGAACTCGCGGCCGATCAGCAGCAGATTGACCTGGCCCATCAACTTGTCTTTCAGGCCGAGGGCGAAGCTGTCCCCAGTCATCTCGTCCAGCGCTGCAAACGTCACGTTGCCCGCCGCGCAGATTAAGGCATCGAACTTGCCGGTCTGTTCGAACAGCTTGCGGATCGACGCGCTGTCGCTGATATCCACCTGCAAGTCACCGCTGTTGCGACCGATACGAATGACCTCGTGGCGTTGCGACAACTCTTTGTCCACCGCCGAACCGATGGTGCCGCCTGCGCCTATCAACAGAATTTTCATCGAGCTGTACCTCATGTGTGAATGAGGTTTCAGTCTAGAGTGGTTTTTTCTGCGGATAAGCGCACTAATAGGCAACCTTTGGTTTTCAAATGGAAACAATCCATGAGCGAAATGGATGACCTTGCCGCGTTTGCCGTGCTGATCGAAGCCGGCAGTTTTACCCTGGCCGCGCAGCAGTTGGGCTGCAGCAAGGGCCAACTCTCCAAGCGCATCAGCCAGCTCGAAGCACAATTCAGTGTGGTGCTGCTGCAACGCACGACCCGGCGCTTGAGCCTGACGGCGGCAGGGGCGGCGCTGCTGCCGCAGGCGCAGGCGTTGGTGGTTCAGGTCGAACGCGCGCGGCAGGCGTTGGCGCGTTTGAAGGACGACATGGCCGGTCCCGTGCGCATGACGGTTCCAGTTTCGCTCGGCGAGACCTTCTTCGATGGCTTGTTGCTGGAGTTTTCCGGGCAATACCCCGAGGTGCAGATCGAGTTGGAGCTGAACAACAGCTATCGCGATCTGGCCCGCGATAGCTTTGATCTGGCGATTCGTGCCGAAGTGGCCAATGACGATCGGCTGGTGGCCAAGCCGCTGTTGGCGTGGCACGAAATGACCTGCGCCAGCCCGGCCTACCTCGAGCGCTTCGGCGAGCCGGCGACGCCGCATTCACTGGCTGAGCATCGTTGCCTGCTCAACAGCCATTACAGCGGCCGCGAAGAATGGCTGTATCACCAGCAGCACGAGTTGTTGCGGGTGCGGGTTTCGGGTCCGTTTGCCAGCAATCACTACAGCCTGTTGAAGAAAGCAGCGCTGTCTGGCGCCGGCATCGCGCGTTTGCCGTCGTATCTGCTGCAAGCGGAACTGGCGGACGGCCGCTTGCGCTGGCTGCTGCGCGATTACCAGACCCGACGCATGCCGATGTATCTGGTGCACCCGTATCAGGGTGGATTGCCCAAGCGCACGCAGGTGTTGGCGAATTATTTGATGGGCTGGTTCAAGCGCAGTGGCGAGGCGCTGGATCGACTCCAGCGCTGATGTGATTTCCCTGTGGGAGCGAGCCTGCTCGCGAATGCGTCAGTTCAGTCGATACCGATGTTGAATGACACACCGCTTTCGCGAGCAGGCTCGCTCCCACAGGGGGGATCTTATTTTGCGAAACGGCGGGCAATCAGCTGATCGATCGACAATTTGCCCGGCCCGGTCGCCATGAGGTACAGCAACACCGCCGCCCAGGTGCCGTGGGTCGAGTAGGCATCCGGGTAGACAAATAGTTGAATGGTCAGGGTCATGCCGAGAAGAGCCAGCGCCGAAAACCGCGTCGCCAGGCCGAGCAGGATCAGTAGCGGAAACACATGCTCGGCAAACGCCGCCAGATGCGCGGCAATTTCCGGCGACAACAGCGGCAGGTCGTACTCGCTCTGAAACAGCGGAATCGTCGAATCGGCCAAGCGTGGCCAGCCCAGTTCAAAGGTGCCGTCAATCAAATCCACGGCCAGTCCTTCGACCTTGGTTTGCCCGGATTTCCAGAACACCGCAGCGATGGAAAAGCGCGCGATGAAGGCAATCAGGCTGTGCGGGATTTTTTCCAACAGCGCGATGACGCGCAGGATAAAGGCGTTCATGGCAACTCCTTGTAATTCAGACGGGTAATCGCGTTATGCGCAATCAGTAAGGCGAGGGTTTGGGCGAGATCGAACGGCGGGCTGTTTTCTGCCGCCGCGAGCAGTGGCGAGCCCTGGATCAGATGACCAATGAACACGCTCGCACCCGGTTCAAGAGCAAACACCTCAACGTCGAGGCCATTGCGCAGCACCAGAGCGTGCTGGCCTTGATTGAGGCCAATGCCCGCCAGACTTTGCTCCTGCTGGTGCGCGGCCCAGATCGCGACAACGGCGTAGGCTGAGTCGAGCAGGTGCAGCGAGGGATGCAGTTCGAAACACAGTCCACTCAGCGACTGCGGATCGGCCAGTGCGGCACTGACTTGGTCAGGCCGGATCGGCTGCGCATCGGCGGCGTGGTAGGCGACAGTACGCAAATGCTCGAGTCGCGCGACATCAGCGACATAAGGCACGCCGGCAATGGGTTCGAATTGTGCGATGAAGTCGGCGAAGTCCTCGCCATAGCGGCTCATCAACGGACTGTGTGGCGGCTGACTCTGGACGAAAATCGCTGCCATGGCGCGGAAGAACTCCTCGCCGACCAATTGCAGCACCACCGGATAACTGTCGGCCAGGGCATTGATCAGCGAGCTCTGCACGTTGTTGCGATACACCGCGAAACGTCGCGACGGATCGGCGCCGTTGCGGCTGCACAGGCCCTTGGGATACGGCAGTTGCGCATTGAGCAGGGCGGCTGCGAAGTCCGCTTGCGTGCTCATGCCGCACGCTCCGCTTGGCGCAACAGCGTCTCGGCTTGCTGCGCTTCGGCGAGCAAAACAGCGAAGGCCGGCACCTGATTATCCCGTTCGATCAACGTCGCCACCGGGCCGATACGGCGCAGCACTTGCCGGTACAGATCCCAAACGGCCTGATCAACCGGCGCGCCGTGATCGTCGATCAGCAAGCGATCGCCGAGGTTGTCGCAATCTTCAGCGAAGCCGGCCAGATGAATCTCGCCGACTGCGTGCAGCGGTAACGCATCAAGGTAGGCCAAAGGATCGCGCTTATGATTGATGCACGACACGTAGACATTATTGACGTCGAGCAACAAGCCGCAGCCGCTGCGGCGGATCACTTCGCCGATGAACTCGGCTTCGTCGATCGTCGAGTGCTCAAATCCCAGATAGGTCGCCGGGTTCTCCAGCAGCATCGGTCGTTTCAGAGTGTTCTGCACCTGGTCAATGTGCGCACAGACGCGGTTCAGCGTCGGCGTGTCGTAAGCCAGTGGCAGCAGGTCATTGAGGAACACCGGGCCGTGGCTCGACCACGCCAGATGTTCGGAAAAGGCTTGCGGTTGATAGCGCTCGATCAGCTCGGCGAGGCGTTTGAGGTGCTGGCTGTCCAGCGCGCCTTCGCCACCGATCGACAGGCCCACGCCGTGCAATGACAGCGGGTACTGTTCGCGAATCAGACCGAGAAAATGATGAAAAGGGCCGCCGGCCACCATGTAGTTTTCGGCGTGGACTTCGAAGAAACCGAGGTCCGGTACGGAGCCGAGCACTTCGAGGAAGTGCCCGGTCTTGAGCCCCAGCCCGGCGCGGGCAGGGAGCTCGGTGCGAGCTGCCTGAGTGCGCGGCAGGGACGGTTCGTGATGACTGAACATGGGCGTCACTCAGGCAGGCCGTGGATCAGGACTTGGCTTTGAAGGCTTCGAGCTGACCGAAACCGGTCGGCGAGGTTTTGCTTTCGGTGGTGGCGCAGGTGCCTTTCGGAACGAGCTTCCAGGCGTTGGCCTGATAGTCCATTTTCGCCGTGCCGGCGCAGGTAGTCCCGGCACCTGCGGCGCAATCGTTCTTGCCCTTCATGGCCACGCCGAAGCATTTTTCCATGTTGGCATCGGCGGCCTGGGCGGTGGAGACAGTGGCGATGCTCAGAGCGGAACCGAGGGCCAGAACCAGGGCGGTAGCGGACAGGGTACGGGTAGTCGCAGTCATGATGTTTCTCCAGTTTTTATCAGGGTTTCTGCAAGCGGTTTGCGCTTGCTTGTCCCTCTAGAGAACGGGTGGGGGGATGCGTTACAGGCGGGGCGAGAAATTTATAAAAAAATTTCGGATTCAGCGGTATTCCTGTGGGAGCGAGCCTGCTCGCGAAGGCGGTGTGTCAGGCACCCATAATGTTGAATGACAGAGCGCTTTCGCGAGCAGGCTCGCTCCCACAGGGTTACCTTGGTGGTGCTCAGGAAATAAAAAACGGCCCGAAGGCCGTTTTGTTGTTCAGCGATAACACTCAACCGCCGAGGTACGCCTCGCGTACTTTCGGGTCGGTCAGCAGCGCTTCACCGGTGCCTTGCATGACCACGCGGCCGTTCTCCAGAACGTAGGCGCGGTCGGCGATTTTCAGCGCCTGGTTGGCGTTCTGCTCGACCAGGAACACCGTCACACCGTCCTTGCGCAGCTGTTCGATGATGTCGAAGATCTGCTGGATGATGATCGGCGCCAGGCCCAGCGATGGCTCGTCGAGCAGCAGCAGCTTGGGCTTGCTCATCAGCGCGCGGCCGATGGCGAGCATTTGCTGTTCGCCGCCGGACATGGTGCCGCCGCGCTGGTTGAAGCGCTCTTTCAAGCGTGGGAAAAGTCCGAGAACCTTGTCCATCTGTTCCTGATAGTCGCCCTTGTCGGTGAAAAATCCGCCCATCGACAGGTTTTCTTCAACGGTCAGACGGGCAAACACCCGACGCCCTTCCGGGACCACGGCGATGCTCTTGCGCATGATCTGCGACGAGTCCTGGCCGACCAGTTCCTCACCCATGTAGCGGATGCTGCCGCTGTGGGCCTGCGGCGAACCGCACAGCGTCATCAGCAGCGTGGATTTGCCGGCACCGTTGGCGCCGATCAGCGTCACGATTTCGCCCTGACGGACCTCGACGTTGACGCTGTGCAGGGCCTGGATCTTGCCATAGAAGGTGGAAACGTTTTCGAACTGCAGCATTTACGCTTCCCCCAGGTAGGCTTTGATCACTTCAGGATTGTCGCGGATCTGTTCCGGCGTGCCGTCGGCCAGGGGCGTGCCCTGGTTGATCACGACGATGTGGTCGGAAATGCTCATGACCAGTTTCATGTCATGTTCGATCAGCAGCACGGTGACGTTGTGCTCTTCGCGCAACACACCGATCAGCGCCTTGAGGTCTTCGGTTTCCTTCGGGTTCAGGCCGGCGGCCGGTTCGTCGAGCATGAGAATCCGCGGACGGGTCATCATGCAGCGGGCGATTTCCAGACGCCGTTGCTGGCCGTAGGCGAGGGTGCCGGCGGTGCGGTTGGCGAACTCTTTGAGGTTGACCTTTTCCAGCCAGTACTCGGCAAATTCCATGGCCTCGCGCTCGCTTTTGCGGAACGCCGGGGTCTTGAACAGGCCGGACAGGAAGTTGGTGTTCAAGTGACGGTGCTGGGCGATCAACAGGTTCTCGACCGCAGTCATGTCCTTGAACAAACGCACGTTCTGGAAGGTCCGCACCACGCCTTTGAGGGCGATCTTGTGGCCCGGCAGGCCCTGGATCGGCTCGCCGTCGAGCAGGATGCTGCCGCCGGTAGGCTGATAGAAACCGGTCAGGCAGTTGAACACGGTGGTCTTGCCGGCGCCGTTCGGGCCGATCAGGGCAACCACCTGCTTTTCCTTGACGGTCAGCGCCACGCCGTTGACCGCGAGCAAGCCGCCGAAGCGCATGCTCAGATTTTCGACTTTAAGGATCTCGCGGCTCATTTGCGCAACTCCATGTGTGGGCGTTGCATCGGCAGCAGACCTTGTGGACGCCAGATCATCATCAGCACCATCAGCGCACCGAACATCAACATGCGGTACTCGCTGAACTCACGCATCATTTCCGGCAACAGGATCATCACGATCGCCGCCAGAATCACGCCTAGTTGCGAGCCCATGCCGCCCAACACGACGATGGCGAGGATGATCGCCGACTCGATGAAGGTGAACGACTCGGGCGTCACCAGACCCTGACGCGCAGCGAAGAAGCTGCCGGCGAAACCGGCGAACGCAGCACCCAGGGTGAACGCGGAGAGCTTGATCACGGTCGGGTTCAGGCCCAACGCGCGGCAGGCGATTTCGTCTTCACGCAGCGCTTCCCACGCACGGCCGATGGGCATGCGCAGCAGACGGTTGATCACGAACAGCGCAGCCAGTGCGAGCAACAGCGCAACCAGGTAAAGGAAGATCACCTTGTTGATCGAGTTGTATTGCAGGCCGAAATACTCGTGGAACGTCTGCAGGCCTTCGGCGGCTTTGCGCTCGAAGGTCAGGCCGAAGAACGTCGGTTTTTCGATGTTGCTGATGCCGTTCGGGCCACCGGTGATGTCGGTCAGGTTACGCAGGAACAGACGGATGATCTCGCCGAAACCCAAGGTCACGATCGCCAGATAGTCGCCGCGCAGACGCAACACCGGGAAGCCCAGCAGGAAGCCGAACGTCGCCGCCATCAGGCCGGCAATCGGCAGGCAGATCCAGAAGCTCAAGCCGTAGTAATGCGACAGCAGCGCGTAGCTGTAGGCGCCGACGGCGTAGAAACCGACGTAACCCAGGTCAAGCAGACCGGCCAGACCGACCACGATGTTCAGGCCCAGGCCGAGCATCACGTAGATCAGGATCAGCGTTGCGATATCCACCGCGCCACGGGAGCCGAAGAACGGCCAGACCAGGGCGACCAGAATCAGCGCAATGATGAAATAGCGCTGGGTGGTTGGCAGGGTCAGGAAGTTGCTGGCCTTGGCCGGGATCAACGGCATGCCCGGCGAGGAGCGCCAGGCCTTGCTGATCTGCTGGTTGAACAGCACGCGCAGGAACATCAGCACCGAGCAGATCGCGATGGTCGCGAGTACCGCAGGGCTGGTGTTGTGCACTTCCAGATTGATGCCGACGATGGTCAGTTTCAGACCCAGTACCGGGTAGGCCACCGCCCACACCAGCAAGGCACTGAACAGTGCCTGTTTAAGATTCCTAGTCATACTTTCTCAACCTCCGGACGGCCCAGAATGCCGGTCGGACGGAACAACAGCACCAGAACCAGCAGGCCGAACGCAACGACGTCCTTGTACTGGTCGCCGAAGATATCGGCACCGAACGCTTCCGCTACACCGAGCACCAAGCCGCCGAGCATGGCCCCGGGGATGCTGCCGATGCCGCCCAGTACCGCAGCGGTGAAGGCCTTGAGGCCGACGAGGAAACCGGCGTTGGGGTTGATCACGCCGTATTGCATGCTCAGCAGCACCGCAGCGACCGCCGCCAGCGCAGCACCGATGACGAAGGTCAGGGCGATGATGTTGTTGGTGTTGATGCCGAGCAGGTTGGCCATCTTGATGTCCTCGGCACAGGCGCGGCAGGCGCGGCCCAAGCGGGAACGGGAGATGAACAGGGTCAGGCCGAGCATGGCGATCAGGGTCACCACGAACACCACGATCTGCATGTAGGAAATCAGCACTTCTTGTGCGCCACCCGGACCGAAGGCGAAGTTGCCCGGGATCAGGTTGGGGATAGCTTTGTCCTTGGAGTCTTGCGCCAGCAGAACGGTGTTCTGCAGGAAGATCGACATACCGATGGCAGAAATCAGCGGGATCAGACGGTTGCTGCCGCGCAGGGGACGGTAGGCGATCCGTTCGATGCTGTAACCGTAGGAACTGGTGACGACGATGCTGGCGATGAACGCCGCAGTCATCAACAGCGGGACACTGTCGAGTCCCATCATGGTCAGCCCGGCGATGGCGATGAAGGCCACGTAGGAACCGATCATGTACACCTCGCCGTGGGCGAAGTTGATCATTCCAATGATGCCGTAGACCATCGTGTAGCCGATGGCGATCAGGGCATACATGCTGCCAACGTTGAGGCCGTTAACCAGCTGTTGGAAGAAGTGATAGAGGTCAGGCATTACAGCGCTCCTAAAAACCTGTACGCATTTCACTGGTGGAGTCATTTTCCCGCCCGGCCCCGTGGATCTCTATCCACTTCGAATCCGGGTTTTGCCAGCGAACCGCTGATGACGGTTTTGAGATTTTCAGGTGGGCAGACTGGCGGATCACGCCAGCGCGGCCCATACATTCGCAAAACAAAGCCCACGGCACGCCGTGGGCTTTATTGGCAGTCAGTCGGGCAAGGCCTTACTGAGGCGAAACTTCGGTTTTAGGTTTGCCGTTGTGCCACTCGTACACGACAAATTTGAAGTCCTTCAGGTCGCCTTTGTCGTCGAAGCTCAGGTCGCCGGTCGGGGTCTTGAACGAACCGGCGTGGATCGCTTCAGCCACTTTGGTCGCGTCTTCGGACTTGGCCGCCTTGATGCCTTCGGCAATCACGGTCACTGCCGAGTAGGACGGGAACACGAACGGACCGCTCGGATCTTCCTTCTTGGCCTTGAACGCGTCAGCCAGGGCAACGTTGGCCGGATCCTGGTCGAAGGATTTCGGCAGGGTCACCAGCAGGCCTTCGGACGCGTCCTTGGCGATCTGGGTGATCGAGTCGTTACCCACGCCTTCCGGACCCATGAAGCGGGCTTTCAGGCCTTTTTCCTGAGCCTGACGCAGGATCAGACCCAGCTCCGGGTGGTAGCCGCCGTAGTAGACGAAGTCGACGCCGGCTTGCTTGAGCTTGGCGATGATGGCGGAGAAGTCTTTGTCGCCGGCGTTGACGCCTTCGAAGACGGCAACCTTGGTGCCTTTCTTCTCGAGGGTCGATTTCACCGCGGTGGCAATGCCTTCACCGTACTGCTGTTTGTCGTGCAATACGCCAACGACTTTCGGTTTCACGTGATCGGCGATGTAGTTGCCGGCGGCAGGGCCTTGGGCGCTGTCGAGACCGATGGTACGGAAGATCATTTTGTAGCCACGGGCGGTGATGTCCGGGCTGGTGGCAGCCGGGGTGATCATGATCACGCCTTCGTCTTCGTAGATGTCCGAAGCTGGCTGGGTGGAGCTGGAGCACAGGTGACCGACCACGAACTTGACGCCGTCGTTGACGACCTTGTTCGCTACCGCTACCGCTTGTTTCGGATCGCAGGCATCGTCGTATTCAACGGCTTCGAGTTTCTTGCCGTCGACGCCGCCCTTGGCGTTGATCTGCTCGATGGCCATTTTCGCGCCACTGAACTGCATGTCGCCGTACTGGGCTACTGGACCGGTTTTAGGACCGGCGATACCGATTTTGATGGTGTCAGCTGCGAACGAATGGCTGGCAACCCCGGCCAGAACCATAGTGGCAAACAGTTTGGAAATCTGCTTAGTAGCCTTAGTCATAGTGCTCCACTCTTACTGTTGTATTTTTTAGAGTTCTGGCGCCGTAGCAGCAGAACCGGGTCAGATATCTTTGCGATACCCTCCGGAAAATGCCCCGGCAACTGTACCGGTACAGTGTAGAGCGCCGCTTGATCAACTGGGAAGCGGGCGCCACGGGGCAAAACTTGGGGGTGTCGCATTTTTGAATGAAAGAGACAGAATTGCGGCGGGGCAATCGGGGGCATATATCCCAAAAGGCAGCATTCCCTGGCGTTCCTGCTCTTTTCGTTCGGTGCAGCGATTTGCAACCGGGTTTTTCTGACGGACCACCGACGTTATCATTCGCGTCGATTTCTTTTCCGGACAGCTCCCATGAATCAAGAACCTAGCACCCTCTATGCCAAGCTGCTTGGTGAAACGGCATCTATTACCTGGAAAGAGCTGGAGCCGTTCTTCGCCAAGGGTGCCCTATTGTGGGTCGACCCTGACCTCGATTTGATCGCCGCCGCCGAGGCCGTGGCCTCGGATGAAGGCGAGAAAGTCGCGGCCTGGCTGGCCGACGACAAGGTCGCCAAGCTGTCTGAAACGCGGGCGCTGGATATTTTCGAACGTGATCCGCAGCTGTGGGCCGTGGTGGTTTCGCCGTGGATTCTGATCCAGGAAAGGGCGGCCGTTTAATTGCCTGCACCCTTTTGGTGCCTCGATTGCCGCACCGCAAGTGTGTAGCGGAGTAGCGTGATAGCACCTTGCCGTGGAGAAATGCCACGCCTCACGGTGACGTAAACGTAACGGGAACAGTTTCTAGAGCGGCCTGAGGGCCGCTTAATTGTTTCTGGATGTTCGTAAGCTGAATTTGTCGGTGAGGTTGAGGGCGCCTTCGCGAGCAGGCTCGCTCCCACACCGGAATGCACTTTCCTGTGGGAGCGAGCCTGCTCGCGAATGGGGCGACTCGGTGCCAGATCAGACCGAGTAAGTCTTCCCGGTATGATTATTCAGCGAAATCACCTTGGTCTTGCCAATCCGGTGGCGGTAGATCTCGCGCAGGTACTTGATCGACTTCTTCACGCAATCACGTGACAGGCGAATGTCATTGATCGAGACGAACTTGTCCTTGTCGTTGATCAACTCACGGTATTTCTTCTCGTACATCGGTTTGATCGCGTACCAGTTGGTATCGAGGATCTTCGCCGGGTTCTCGAATTCGTTGAGCAGGTCGTCGATCCGCTCCTCGTCGAAGTCTTCCTGAATGATGAAGTCGAGAATCGAGTTATCCAGCGTCTCGTCGAAACGGTACGGATTCTTCGCGAAGCAGCGCTTGATGAACGCCACGATCAAGGTCAGAAAATCGTCCGACAGGCATGGGCTCTTGGCGATCAGGGTGGTCAGCGACAGGTTGGCCGAAGCGCCGATTACCAGCGCATAGCGCTTGAGGGTGGTGTTGGGGAACAGGCTGTTGAGGTGGGTCTTCAACCGGTTCAGATCCATGTACGACAGTTTGTAGTCTTTTGGCAGCGACACGATCGACACCACCGACGAGCAATTCTTGAAGAAGTGCAGGTCGTGCAGCGCGGCGGCGTCGTAGCCGGAATTCTTGTACTGCTCAAGCGAAGCGCGATAACGCTTGGATTCGATCGGCAGCAGGCTGATGCCTTCGATGGCCTGAGTGACCTTGTTGAAGTGCGGCAGGTCGATCGAACGGAAGAACAGGTCGTCGATGTTCAGGCGCTGCGGCTCTTTATCGAAGACCTTGAACTTGTCGCTGCTCGGCGGCGGGGTTTCCGGCACTACCGATTCGGCGTAGGCAATCGCCACCGGGCCGGCCAGACTCATGAACAGGTCGTTGGCATCCAGGCGGATGGTTTCGCCGATGTCGATGCCGGCGCGGCGGAAGTAGTTCTGGTCGTAGTCAGTGGTGACTGCCTGCGCCGTCAGAATATTGAAGATCTGCTGCGAGATGTACTGGTTGGCGTGCTTCTCCATGGCATTGACATCAATGTTCTGGATGTTGCCATCATCGCTTTCTTCGGCGTAACGCATGATGTCGTTGGAGATCAGCATCATCGCGTTCCACGGGCGGATACGTCCCATCACGCTGGCTTCGCTGCTGTCTTCATTGGCGAAGTTGTAGGAGAAATCCCATTCCTCCGACAGGTATTTGCACAGCAGGCGCCCGGCGTTGATGTGCAGCGCCTCGGACATTTCGCTGCGGTGGTCGGAAATGTTCGGCAGCACGCATATGCCGCTGGTGAAGATCGGCTCGAACACAAACGAATGGCCGCTCTTGCCGTCATGCTCGTCCATCGGCTTGGTGTCGAAGGTCTTGTTCATGTACGAGTGCTGCTGGGCCAGACCGAACTCCGAGGCCATGCCCGAACCGGTACCGCCGCCGGCACTGAAGATCGAGAAATACAGGCGCGACTGGTTGGCCTTGATCCCGCAGCTGTCGATCAGGTACGAGTGGATCATTTTCCAGTCGGGGCTGGAGAAGCGCTGGGTGTCCTTGTTGAGGATGATCTTCGCCAGGTACTGGCCGAGGATCGGCGCGTTACCGGCGCCACCGGCGTGGACTTCGGACAAGTCCATGATCTTCATTTTGCTGTAGTCGCGCAGGAAGCCGCTTTTCTCGCCCTTGCGCGAGAAACGGATGCGCCCGGCGATGTCCTTGTCGAGGTCGCCCAGCATCACCAGCGGTTCGACCAGAAACACCGGTTTGGTCGATTTGCTGGTGCCGATGCGCAGATTGTTCTTGATCCACTGCGCCGGGCTGTAGCCCTTGTCCGCCAGGCGCCGGTCGCTCGGGCGGTCTTCGTTGTTGAATTCGTTGAGGTAGAACTTGCGCGCGTTGTACACCAGCTCCGCCACGTCGAGGGCGATGTTGGAGCCGCAGCGACCGAGGCCGATCAGGCACACCGAGGGGAATTCCTGGTCGTTGTGCTGCTCGTTGTCGCCTTCCTGATGCGCCGGGCGCGGGAACACCGAATCGCGCAGGCCGTCGAGGTTATCGAGGATGCGGTCGGTGTTGGTTTCGGTGAAGTACAGGTATTGCTGGGTCGACAGCGGGCGCGCGGGCGGCGTCGGTCTGGATAATGACGCGCTGTTCGCGGCGGGGCTCAGGGTCAGATCGGCTGTTGCACTGGCGGGGTTGTTTTTAGAGGTCATGGTGCGCCATTTACCTGGACTGGGTTGGCCCGCCGAACAGTGCCGGCGAACCTCACGGAATAAGATCTCGCGTCTTGTGCGCGCGAATACGGCCCGGGCGTCGTAGTGCTGGCTGGTCTGATCGCCGGGCGGAATCCTTTCCTGATCGTTGATGAATCGGCCATGATTCGGTGATCTTTAATCGAAAAGAGGCGAAATGATGTCAACGCTACCTTCGTTGGGGTTTGCCGGAATCGGCCTGATGGGCCTGCCCATGTGCCGGCGTCTGCTGGCGGCGGGTTACCCGCTGACAGTGTGGAACCGCAACCCGGACAAGTGTGCACCGCTGGTTGCGGCCGGCGCCCGACAGGTATCGAGCCCGGCTGACCTGTGCGCACACGCCGACATCGTCATGCTGTGTCTGGCCGATACCGCCGTGGTGCGTGAAGTGGTGTTTGGCACTGGCGGCATCGCCGAAGGGGCGAAAAAAGGCCAGCTATTGGTGGATTTCTCCAGTCTTGAACCGACCGCGACTCGCGAGATGGCCGCAGCGCTGGCCGAGAAACGCGGCATGGGCTGGCTTGACTCCCCGGTGTCCGGCGGTGTGGCCGGCGCCGAGGCCGGCAGTCTGGCGATCATGGTCGGTGGTGCAGCGGCAGATCTTGAGCGCGTGCGCCCGGTGCTGCTCAGCCTCGGTCAGCGCGTCACGCACATGGGCGGCATTGGCGCCGGCCAGGTGACCAAGGCCTGCAACCAGATGATCGTCGCGTGTAATGCGCTGGTGATTGCCGAAGTGGTGGCATTGGCCGAGCAGGCGGGGGTCGATGCCAGTCTGATCGCCGAGGCGCTGGCCGGTGGCTTTGCCGATTCCAAGCCGTTGCAGATCCTTGCCCCGCAAATGGCCGAAAGCCGTTTCGAACCGATCAAGTGGCACGTGCGCACGCTGCTCAAGGATCTCGACGCGGCGGTGAAATTTTCCCGCGAGCAGGGCTCGGCGACGCCAATCAGCGGATTGGCCGCACAATTGATGCGCCTGCATGGGGCGCAAGGCTTTTTAGCGAAGGATCCAGCGACGCTGGTGCAAATGTATCGCGCGCCAGACTCAACGGATTGACCCCGAGGACGGGTTTGCGCTGGTTGATTTCATCGAGCACCGCGCGCAATTCGTCCAGCGGCACCGGGCGGCTGAGCAGATAACCCTGAATGAAGTCGCAGCCCGAACGCTCGAGAAACTCGTATTGCTCCAGGCTCTCGACGCCCTCGGTAACCACCTGCAGATGCAGGGTGTGGGCCATGACGATGATCGCCTGGACGATCTCCATGTCCGCCGTGGCGGTGGGGATGTCGAGGATGAACGAGCGGTCGATTTTCAGGGTGTTCAGCGGCAGGCGCTTGAGGTAGGCCAGCGACGAATAGCCGGTGCCGAAATCATCGATCGACAGCGACACACCGAGGGCGCGGATCTGCCGCAGCAGCACCAGAGTGTCGGCGATATTGCCCATCAAGGCGTTTTCGGTGACCTCCAGTTCCAGGCGTTCCGGGGCAACGCCCGCCGTGTGCAAGGCGTGCTCGATCTCCTCGGCCAGCTCTTCGCGCGCCAGATTCAGCGGCGAGCAGTTCCAGGCGATTTTCAATTCGGCACAACCATGCCGCGACAACTCGCCGAGATCCTTGCAGGCGCGGCGCAGCACCCAGTTGTCCAGTTCGGCGATCAGACCATTGTTCTCGGCGATACCGATGAAGCGATCCGGTGTGAGCAAACCGTGAACCGGATGCTGCCAGCGAATCAGCGCCTCGAGCTTGGTCACGCGTCCGGTTTTCACTTCGAAGATCGGCTGGTAGTAGAGCATCAGCGCGTGGTCTTGCCGTAGCGCACTGCGCAGTTCTTCTTCCAGTTGCAGCTCGAAACTGGCGCGGGTCTTCAGGCTGGAATTGAAGAAGTGCAAACCGTTGCGCCCGGCGCCCTTGGATTGGTACAAGGCCAGGTCGGCATGCTTGAGCAGCTCTTCGCAAGTGGTGCCGTCTTCGGGGAACAGGCTGATGCCGATGCTGGTGGTCATCACCATGCGCCGGCCGGCCAGTTCGATCGGCTCTTTCATCTTGTGCATGATGCGCTGCGCCATACCGCGCGCCTCTTCGCGGTCGCGCAGGCTGATGAGGATGCAGAACTCGTCGCCGCCAAATCGCGCGACCACGTCTTCGTGGCTGCGCACCGAGCTCTTGATGTGCTGGGCGATGACTTTGAGCAGCGCGTCACCGGCGTCATGGCCGAGGCTGTCGTTGATGCGCTTGAAGTGGTCGATGTCGAGAAACATCACCGCGAGCATGCCGCCCTCGCTGGTTTTCTGGCTGAGTTTTTCGGCGAACATCTGGTTGAATCCACGGCGGTTGATCAGATTGGTCAGCGCGTCGTAATTGGCCGCTTGCTGCAAAGACATGCGCGCCTGATCGAGTTGGCTGAGCAAGGCGTTGACCCGGCGCAGGTCGTTTTCCTTGTTCTGCAGCTTTTTGTCGGCGAGGGCGGCGCTGATCGCACTGCCGAGAATCAACAGGATGATCAGGGCTACGGTCAGGCCCAGTTGCAGATGGCCGGTGTCGCCGCCGCTCGCTGCCAGAGCGCCTTCGGGAAGCACCAGATCCAGCGCAGCCATGCCGGTGAAGTGCATGCTGATGATGCCGGCGCCGAGAATCAGCGCCGCGCTGTACTTGAGCAATTGATGCGCCACGCCACTGCCTTCGCTCAAATAGCGCGCCACCCACAGCGCGGCGAAACTGGCGCCGATGGCAATCAGCACCGACAGCGCGAACAGCCCCGGCTGGTAGTAGGCGGTGGCGCTCGACTTCATCGCTGCCATGCCGACGTAATGCATGCCAGCGATGCCCAAACCGATGACACATGCGGTCTTCAGGCAATGCAACGCGCTCGGCTGCACCTCACTGAGGGTATGCATGGCCAGCCACGAGGCGAGCAGGGCGATCAGCAACGACAAGAGGGTGATGCCGAGGTCGTACTGAATATCGATGGGGGTCTGGAAGGCCAGCATGCCGATGAAGTGCATGGCCCAGATGCCGCCGGCCAGGCAGGTCGCGCCGATCCAGCGCCAGATTCGCCGCGACCCCGGATCTTCGGCATGCACCAGGCGCTCTGCCATGTCCAGGGTGGCGAAACTCGCCGCGCAGGCGACCAGATAGGCCACCATCACCAACAAAGGGTTGTGGCTGCAATCGAGGAGAATCTGCCCGCTCGCCGGCAGCTCGGCAACAAAATGCAAACCAAGCCACTCCATAGCGTGCCCCGTCTCGGATTCATCTGGCCCTTGCGTCAATCAACGCAGGCGAATGAAAGCAGTATAGAGGCGGTTTTCCGGCTGCAAGCCGTAGTGGCACATTGGTGGTAATGATTTTGCCATTAGCCTCATAGCGATTCGCGCTAAGGCTCAGGCAATGCGCTCCAGCGGCAGGTCGTTCCAGTGTGGCGGCAAGGGCGGCAGGCCGTGGGCGGCGCGGGCCTTGTCGCAGTCGGGATTGTGCTCGCCGTTCTCCCACGACGCCTCGAACTCGCGGCAGGTGCTCGAACGTTTGTCATAGATCGTGCAGGCCACGGCGCTGCCGACTTCACCCGCCAGAGACATGCAACGCGCCGGTTTGCGATCGGTGCCGATCATTGCCACCCGGCTCGGGGTGATCTGCGCGACCAGTTCATCGGGCACCGTCCCGCCAGCGGATGAGCACTCACCCCAGAAAAAAGACACGCGAAAGTGGGAACAGCAGGCACCGCAATTCAGACACGGACTGGCTTCGGACATGGGCGGGGGTATCAAAGGGATTGATCGGAAGATCCGGACGGATCCGGCCGCCATTCTAGGCTTTGCCATGGCGTTGGGAAGGGGGGCGCGAAACTATTTTTTTGTCGCCGGATTTTGCCGCGAAAGCCCCGTATGGCGGGGGATTCCAGACTTATCAAGGGCTTACGTTTCGTTACAGTGCGATGGGTCGATATCAGGCTGACGAATGATGACAGACAGCCCCCGCGCGGCTGACTAGATTGCAGGTTCCGGGCTCGACGCGCTGGCAGTGAAGCCCTCATAACAATAAAGAGACGGACCCATGCAGAACTCGACCCAAGCGGCGAATGCCTGGCGCATTCTGTTCCTGCTGTTCCTCGCCAACCTGTTCAATTTCTTCGACCGCACCATCCCGGCGATCATCATCGAACCGATCCGCATGGAATGGCACCTCAGCGACTTTCAGCTGGGCATCATCGGCACCGCGTTCACCATCGTTTACGCGATTGCCGGCCTGCCACTCGGGCGCATGGCCGACACCGGTTCACGCAGCAAACTGATGGGCTGGGGCCTGGCCACCTGGAGTGCGCTGACTGCGGTCAACGGCATGGTCGGCAGTTTCTGGAGTTTCCTCATCGTGCGCATGGGCATTGGCATCGGCGAAGCCAGTTACGCACCAGCGGCCAACTCGCTGATCGGCGATCTGTTTCCGGCGCACCGTCGGGCGCGGGCGATGGGTATTTTCATGCTTGGCCTGCCGCTGGGGCTGCTGCTGGCGTTCTTCACCATCGGCGCGATGGTCAAGGCGTTCGACAGCTGGCGTGCGCCGTTCTTCATCGCCGCCGTGCCGGGGCTGATCCTCGCGGTGTTCATGTTCTTCATCAAAGAGCCGAAACGCGGCGCAGCGGAAACCGTGCAGGTCTCGCAAGAGAAAGTCGACAAACCGATCCGCCGCGTCCTTGCCGTGCCGACCTTCCTGTGGCTGGTGATGGCCGGGCTGTGCTTCAACTTCGCGACCTATGCCTGCAACTCGTTTCTGGTGCCGATGCTGCAGCGCTATTTCCTCATGCCGTTGCAGGAGGCGGCGGTGGCCACCGGCGTGATCGTCGGCGTCACCGGACTGGTCGGGCTGACCCTCGGCGGCTGGATTGCCGACAAGATTCATCAGCGTTTCGCCAGTGGGCGGCTGCTGTTTGCCGCGTTCAGTCTGATCATTTCGACCCTGTGTACGGCGTGGGCGCTGCATGCCGGGCGCATCGAGATCGGTGTGTTCGTCGCGGTGTTCAGCGTCGGCTGGCTGTTCGCCTACAACTTCTACACCTGCGTGTACACGGCGATTCAGGACGTCGTCGAACCACGCCTGCGGGCCACGGCGATGGCGTTGTTCTTCGCCGGTCTGTATCTGCTCGGCGGCGGGTTGGGGCCGGTGGTGGTGGGTGGGCTGTCGGATCACTTCGCGCATACGGCGATGCTGGCGGCGGGGGCTGAGCAGATGACCGAAGCGTTCAAGGCTGTCGGCCTGCATGACGCGATGTACCTGATCCCGGTGGCGCTGTTCCTGACGATGGTCTTTCTGTTTCTGGCATCGCGGTGTTTTGTTCGCGATGCGCAGCGGATGAAGGAGGGGTTGGTGGCGGTGGTTGAGCCAGAAATTTCTGCGGCGACTGCCTGACCGTTTTCGCGAGCAGGCTCGCTCCCACATGATCGTTCCCACGCAGAGCGTGGGAACGATCGGCCCGCATCACTGCGGGCCTCTTGGTTTTCAGCGGTGGAGCGGGGCGGTTAACCCGCTACCAGCACCCGAATCGCTTCCAGGCGCAGCGCCGCTTTGTCGAGCATCGCCAGACCTTGCTCACGCTGAGTGCGCAACGCCTCCAGTTCGCTGTCGCGCACGGTCGGGTTGACCGCTTGCAAGGCGGTCAGGCGCGCCAGTTCTTCGTCGGTGTCGGCGGCCAGACGACGGCGCGCTTCGGCCACACGTTCGGCGTGACGCGGGGCGATCTTTTCTTCGCCGGCGTTGATCCGTGGCGTCAGCTGATCGCGCTGGGCCTGGATGAACTTGTTGGCGCTGGCCCGTGGCACGCTTTCCAGCTGATCGTTGAGGGTTTCGAACGACACCCGTGGCGACAGGTCATTACCATTGGCATCGAGCAGGCAACGCAGCGCCGCCGGTGGCAGGTAGCGACCCAGTTGCAGCGAGCGCGGTGCAACCACTTCGCTGACGTAGAGCAATTCGAGCAACACAGTGCCCGGCTTCAACGCCTTGTTCTTGATCAGCGCGACGGCGGTGTTGCCCATCGAACCGGACAGCACCAGATCCATGCCGCCCTGCACCATCGGGTGTTCCCAAGTGATGAACTGCATGTCTTCGCGCGACAGCGCCTGATTGCGGTCGTAGGTGATGGTCACGCCTTCGTCGTCGCCCAGCGGGAAACTGGCGTCGAGCATCTTCTCGCTCGGCTTGAGGATCAGGGCGTTTTCCGAATGGTCTTCGCTGTCGATGCCGAAGGCGTCGAACAGGGTTTCCATGTAGATCGGCAGGGCGAACTGGTCGTCCTGCTCGAGGATCGCTTCTACCAGCGCTTCACCCTCGCCAGCGCCACCGGAGTTGAGTTCCAGCAGACGGTCGCGGCCAGTGTGCAGCTCGGCTTCGAGACGTTCACGCTCGGCGCGTGCTTCGTCGATCAGCGCTTGCCACTCGCCGTCATCGGCTTCTTCGAGCAGCGGCAGCAGGCGCGGGCCGAACTGATGCTGCAAGGCGTTGCCGGTCGGGCAGGTGTTGAGGAAGGCGTTGAGCGCTTCGTGGTACCACTGGAACAGGCGCTCTTGCGGGCTGGTTTCCAGGTACGGCACGTGCAGTTCGATGATGTGCTTCTGGCCGATCCGGTCAAGACGGCCGATGCGCTGCTCGAGCAGGTCCGGGTGCGACGGCAGATCGAACAGCACCAGGTGGTGAGCGAACTGGAAGTTGCGACCCTCACTGCCGATCTCCGAGCAGATCAGCACCTGCGCGCCGAATTCTTCGTCGGCGAAGTAGGCGGCGGCGCGGTCACGCTCGAGGATGTTCATGCCTTCGTGGAACACCGTGGCCGGGATGCCGGAACGCACGCGCAACGCGTCTTCCAGGTCCATCGCGGTTTCGGCGTGGGCGCAGATCACCAGCACTTTGGTGCGCTTGAGCATTTTCAGCTGATCGATCAGCCACTCGACGCGCGGATCGAATTTCCACCAGCGCTCTTCTTCACTGGCTTCCGGCTGCGCCTGGAAGCTGACTTCCGGGTACAGCTCGGCGTGTTCGCCCAGCGGCAGTTCGAGGTATTCGTCGGGGCACGGCAGTGGATACGGATGCAGTTTGCGCTCCGGGAAACCCTGCACGGCGGCGCGGGTGTTGCGGAACAGCACGCGGCCGGTGCCGTGGCGATCGAGCAGCTCACGCACGAGGCGGGCGCTGGCTTCAGTATCACCATCGTTGACGGCGGTGAGCAGGGCTTCGCCTTCGTTGCCGAGGAAACCGTGAATGGTCTTGTGCGCTTCGGCGGAGAGACGGCCCTTGTCGAGCAGTTCCTGCACCGCTTCGGCGACCGGGCGATAGTTATCGCTCTCGGCGCGGAACGCGGCCAGGTCGTGGAAACGGTTCGGGTCGAGCAGGCGCAGACGGGCGAAGTGGCTGTCCTGACCGAGTTGTTCCGGGGTGGCGGTGAGCAGCAGCACGCCGGGGATGACTTCGGCCAGTTGCTCGACCAGCGAATACTCCGCGCTGGCCTTGTCTTCATGCCAGACCAGGTGGTGCGCTTCGTCGACCACCATCAGGTCCCAACCGGCAGCGAACAAGGCGTCCTGTGCCTTCTCGTCGTCGACCAGCCACTCCAGCGCGACCAGCGCCAGTTGCGTGTCTTCGAACGGGTTGGTGGCATCGCTTTCGATAAAGCGTTCTTCGTCGAACAGCGCGACCTGCAGATTGAATCGGCGGCGCATCTCCACCAGCCACTGATGCTGAAGGTTTTCCGGGACCAGGATCAGCACGCGGTTGGCGCGGCCCGAGAGCAGTTGGCGATGGATGACCAGACCGGCTTCGATGGTTTTACCCAGACCTACTTCGTCCGCCAGCAATACGCGCGGGGCGATACGGTCGGCGACTTCGCGGGCGATGTGCAGCTGGTGCGCGATCGGTTGCGCACGCACGCCACCCAGGCCCCACAGCGAGGACTGCAACTGGCGGCTGGTGTGTTCAAGGGTGTTGTAGCGCAGGGAGAACCACGGCAGCGGGTCGATCTGTCCGGCGAACAGGCGGTCGCTGGCCAGACGGAACTGAATGAAGTTCGACAGCTGGGTTTCCGGCAGGGTGACGACTTCGTTCTGCCCGTTGAGGCCGTGATAGACCATCAGCCCGTCGACGTCGTCGACCTGCTGGACGGTCATCTTCCAGCCTTCGAAATGGGTGATGGAGTCGCCCGGCGAAAACCGCACGCGGGTCAGGGGCGCATTCCGTAGCGCGTACTGGCGGGTTTCGCCAGTGGCCGGGTAAAGCACGGTCAGCAAGCGGCCGTCCTGTGCCAGAACGGTGCCTAAACCAAGCTCTGCTTCGCTGTCACTGATCCAGCGTTGCCCCGGTTGATACTGCTGCGCCATGCTGCCTGACTCCCACCTTGAAAAAGCGGGCTATCTTAACGGAATGCGGGCTTCAGGCCAAAGAAATACTGGGGTAGGAGCTGCCGCAGGCTGCGATCTTTTGATCTGTGGGAACACTTCGGTTTTGCGTTGTCCCATAAGAGATCGCAGCCTTCGGCAGCTCCAACAGGTGCCAAGCGCATCACAAGTTTGCGACAGGCGGCTCAAGGCGCCTGCGCCCCAGCCGATAGCCTGCAGACAGGAGACCTTTATATGTTGCCACCGATGCTCCCCTTGAGCGCCGTGCCGATCACTTCCCAGCAGGATCCGATCCGCCAGCGGCCGGACATCCCGCCGGTGGTGCCGGTGCAGGAAAGCTCCAACGAAAGCACGATCGATCTGCAGAAGCGTGATCCGGAAGAGGATCGTCTGCTGGCGCGCGAAGAACAGCGTCGTCAACAGGAACGTGACCGCCGACGCCGCGAGGCGGATGAAGATCCTGAAGAGCATCTGGCCGTGCCGGGTACCGAGTTGAATGCCGACAACACCGTGCCGGTGGTGCCGTTGATAGACGATCAGCCGCGTCAGGGGCTGTGGGTCGATATCGAGATTTGAGCAGTGACTGGTCAGCGCCTGCGCCAAGCGGCATGATTGGCGCAATCCTGCCGGTGACGGCAGCTGTGATCTCTTCTGCGATGTGCCGGACGCCATGAGCCAAGACGACAAACTGATCGACCTCAGCACTGAACGCGCCAAGCGTGTGCATGACCTCAACGAGAAGCGCCTGAACGAAGTGCGCCAGGCTTTCGAGCAGGCGATGCCGTTGGGAAAAGCCAAGAAAAAGTCGAAGAACAAGCCGAAAAAGCGTTGATCTCCCGCTGCATTGGTTGATGCAGATCAGTTATTTCCCCTCCTTTATTTCCCAACGTTGCGGATATTGATCCTGGTCAATATGTGCGCCTGTGTGTTTGTTAATTTGAATCCATCGCAGCAAAGCAAAGCAAAGCAAAGCAGGGCCGGGAGGTCAGTCATGTTTTTCGATAACGTGGTGTTTGCCGGAGTTCTCACGGTGGGGCTCATGGTGCTGTTTTTTGCAGGGTTTGGATTTTTTATCTGGAAGGATGCGCATAAGCGGCGCAAGTGAGTTCTTCTGGATTGATGGGCACGCAAGGCATTTTGGGGCGACTTCGGTTGCCCCTTTTTTTTGCCTTGGCGGCCTTGGCGGCCTTTGGGCCGACCAGGCTGTTGGGGTTTTGGGTGAATATCCGTTGCTTCGGGTGTGGCGGCTGGCGGTTTCGCCCTTACGGCGAGTCACTTTTTCAGACGCCAAAAAGTAACCAAAACGCTAGCTCCTGCGTTCGGCCCTCGCAGGCTCGGGTCCCTTCGCTCCGGGACTGATCCGGGCGCAGCGGCTCCGGTTTGCTTCGCTGCACCTCCTTCCGCTGTGTCTGGCTGCGCCAGACGGTCGCTGCGCTCCCACGCCCGGATCAATCCCTCCACTCAGCCTTCCGACGTCGCCGGTGGATCAAGATCAAGAGCAGGCGAGCTGACACTCGGCCTATTGAGTGGTGAAAAGCGTGGGTGTTCGGCTTTTGATTTGCATTGTTGCTGCCCCTCACCCCAGCCCTCTCCCGAGGGAGAGGGGGCCGATTTGTGTGGTGTTCAAAACCTGCATCGACTCGGTATCTCAGGTCGGCGTACTTCGATTAAACACCTCGGTCAGTTCCCTCTCCCTCCGGGAGAGGGCTAGGGTGAGGGGCTCTTGATCTGGCTTTTGCTTTGGCTTTGATCTTTTGCCCCTTCGGCAGACTTTTTTGCCCCAATAACAAAAAAGGCGTGATCCTCACGAATCACGCCTTTTCCAATCAACAGCTAACGATCAACTACCCAATGCCTTCGAGGCCAACCAGAACAACCCGGCCGACAGCGCCACAGTCGCCGGCAGGGTCAACACCCAGGCCAGCAGAATAGTCTTCACCGTACCACCTTGCAGGCCGCTTTTGTTGGCAACCATGGTCCCGGCAACACCCGAAGACAACACATGAGTGGTCGACACTGGCAGGCTGAAGATGTTGGCCATGCCGATCAAACTGGCGGTGGTGATCTGCGCCGACATGCCCTGGGAATAGGTCATGCCCTGCTTGCCGATCTTCTCGCCAATGGTTAGCACTACGCGCTTCCAGCCGACCATGGTGCCCAGGCCCAGTGCCAGGGCGACCGCCAGAATCACCCAGAACGGCGCGTATTCAGTGGTGGTGGTCAGGTCTTTGCGCAGCTTGTCGAGGTCAGCCTTTTCACGGGCTTCAAGGCCAGGCAATTTGCCGACTTTCTTCGCCGTGTCGTCCAGGCAGAGCAGGTAGCGACGCACTTCGATGCGGCTGTCCGACGACAGCGAATGGTAGTCCGCTACACCTTTAAGGGTGTGCAGCAGGGCGGTGATGGTCGGTTCGGTCTGCTGCGGGTTGCAGCGGAATTTCTCCGGCAGGTCGCCTTCCACGCTCTTGCCCAAGGCCAGGAATTCACCCAGCGAATCGGCGTTGCGCTGGTAGAACTGGCTCAAGTGCAAGGTTGCGTCGCGGGTGCGTTCGATCTGGTAGGTGGTGCTGTTCAGATCGAGTACGAACTGCGCCGGGACGATACCGATCAGCACCAGCATGATCAGGCCGATGCCTTTCTGGCCGTCGTTGGAACCGTGCACGAAGCTTACGGCCATGGCCGAGATCACCAAGACCAGACGGTTCCAGAACGGTGGGTGCTTTTTGTCGTCGATCTTGCGGCGCTGTTCCGGTGTCTTGTGCATCTTCGACAGCGGGCGCCACCATTTCAGGCCGATCAGCACCAGTGCGGCGATGAGGAAGCCGGCCATCGGCGAGAACACCAGCGAGGCGCCGATGTCGATCGCTTTCTGCCAGTTCACGCCATCTCTCAACGGAATGTCGTTGATCAGCGCGTTGGCCAGGCCGACACCGAGGATCGAGCCGATCAGGGTGTGCGAGCTGGAAGCCGGGATACCGAAGTACCAGGTGCCCAGGTTCCAGGCGATTGCCGCGGCGAGCAACGAGAACACCATCGCCAGGCCATGGCCGGTGTTCACATTGATCAGCAGCTCAACCGGCAGCAAGTGGACGATGGCATACGCCACGCCAACGCCGCCAAGCAGCACGCCGAGGAAATTGAACACACCGGAAAAGAACACCGCCAGGTGTGGCGGCATGGCTTTGGTGTAGATAACAGTGGCTACCGCGTTAGCGGTGTCATGAAATCCATTGATGAACTCGAAGGCGAGGACAAACGTCAGGGCGAGCAAGAGGCTCACAAGCACCCAAGCATCCAGTCCGCTGAATAAATCGATCATGAAGGTTTTCTGACCCGGTCGTAAGGGGGCGCGATTATGCCAGAAAAGACAGGAAATCGATGCCCCGTCTGCTCACTGGTCACACCCTTCTTCGATTTAATTTGTTGCAGGGCGTGAAAACCAAGCAGCACGCAGGGTTTTTCAACTACTTGATTTTATTGAATAAACTATATTTTCGAGGCGTTTTTTCAGACATCGCAAAGGCTCAAACGCTTGTCTGAAATATCTCTGAAACCTGTGGGACGCTCGTTCATAAGCCGCAAAACAGCGATGCAGCCGCTGCCCGCGGTTAACGGGCGCGCGAGGTGTCGTCTTCCACCGCGCTGTGGCTCAGGCGGACGCCGACTTTCGAATGCTCAACCGCCGTGGCTCATGGCTCTTCGGCTTTGAGTTCCTTTTCGATCTTTTCGATTTCCTGCTTGAACACCTGATCCTGAACAGTAGGGCGCTTGCGCCATGCCTTGCGTTCCGGTTCCGGCTGAGCGGCGTAGGTGGTGACTTCCCCGCCGTAAACTTCCTTGTAACGTTGTTCCTGGCGCTCTAGTTCCGCGCGCAGTTCGTCTTTTGTCACGGTGCTACCTGTATGAGTTGAATTGAATATCCGGTGAAACACACTGCAACGAGTCAATTGCGCGCCCCCGCCAGTCATCCACAGCCCGATCGGGCGCGGAGACATTGCAGAGGCGATCAAGACTTCCGTGTTACAGGCGGCTACGGCACCAGATAAAAACTGACGCAGCATCAGTTTCCTGTTTCAGCGAGCGCTGGCGTTGCATGTGTGATGGGCGGCGGGCGCTGGCCGGAGCTGAGACGAAGGACCTCGTTTCAGCAAGTCGCGGGCTTTTGATTAAAGCGCCGCGACTAGGGTGCATTATAGCGGCCGATTCGGGAATGACTATCTTTGCCAAGTTAAAAACGGTTCTGAATGTGTGATGGTTTTGTTGCTGGCAACTTTTGCCGCTAGTTAGGTGTAAAGACAGCGTTATAGAACAGGCGTTCTGTTTTTGGCGCCATTAACTAGAACAACTAAGTTGCGAGCAGAATCGCTAAAGCTGCCTCAAGGATGAAGAGGAGGGCGGGGCACTGGATTGCGATTATCGGTCGGCGGTTCGATAATCGCCCAATGTTGGCGCCCCGGTGCTTGTGCATCGCGCGGCGAGCCGTTTGACTAGGCATCGATGCGTGCCGGACAAGGACAAGAAATGAACGATCAAATGCGCAACTCCTTCACCTCGGTGGCGCCGCCCATCGTCGCCTCGCCGGCCAAGCGCATTCAGGCGCTGACCGGTGATCCTGATTTCATGACTTCCCTGGCCCGCGGTCTGGCGGTGGTGCAAGCGTTTCAGGAACGCAAACGCCACCTGACCATCGCGCAGATAAGTCATCGCACGGAAATCCCCCGCGCCGCCGTGCGCCGTTGCCTGCATACGTTGATCAAGCTCGGCTACGCCACCACCGACGGGCGCACCTATTCGCTGCTGCCGAAAGTGCTGACCCTCGGCCACGCCTATCTGTCCTCGACACCGCTGGCCGTCTCCGCCCAACCGTATCTCGACCGAATGAGCGAGCAACTGCACGAAGCCTGCAACATGGCGACGCTGGAGGGCGATGACATTCTCTATATCGCGCGTTCGGCGACCACTCAGCGATTGATCTCGGTCGACCTTTCCGTCGGCGGGCGTCTCCCTGCCTATTGCACGTCGATGGGGCGCATTCTATTGGCCGCGCTGGACGACACCTCCCTTGGCGAATACCTCGACCATGCAGAACTCGTGGCCAAGACCAGCCGCACCATTCATACCCCGGACGCGTTGCTCGAATGTTTGCAGCAGGTGCGGCAGCAGGGCTGGTGCATTGTCGATCAGGAACTGGAACAGGGGCTGCGCTCGATCGCTGTGCCGGTGTACGACGCCTCCGGGCAAGTGGTCGCCGCGCTAAATGTCAGCACCCATGCCGG
This sequence comes from Pseudomonas sp. Sample_20, assembly GCF_004307585.1. Classification (NCBI taxonomy): domain Bacteria; kingdom Pseudomonadati; phylum Pseudomonadota; class Gammaproteobacteria; order Pseudomonadales; family Pseudomonadaceae; genus Pseudomonas; species Pseudomonas sp. Sample_20. The sequence continues at coordinate 71,009 of NZ_RCOA01000089.1, forward strand.
GCGGGTCAGTCGCGCCGAGCTGGAGCAGCGCTTCTTGCCCGGCCTGCTCAGCGCCAGTCGCGACCTCAGTGCGCAGTTGTTCGCCTGAGGAAGCTGTTCGATAAACGCACAGTGTTGCGTTTATCGAATTGACGCTAAAACCCTCGGATCATTAATGTCGCGGCAGCGTCATCCGGCGCTGATGTAAATGAGCTCGCCGGACTGTCGACCCCATAATAATGACAAGAGGCAACTCACCATGCGCTCGCTCCCCGACTGTCTGTATCCCGCCCGTTGTTGCCGGGTTCACCGCAACGCCTGATTACAACCTTCTATTCTTGTGACCGTGCCTTCCTTTGGCCGGCCGCCGTTCGACTGCGTTTTTTGCGTGGAATAAAAATAATGAACCAGCCTCAGTCCGCTGTGGGTAACTGCCTCGATGTGCAGACCTTCATCAACGCCCAACCGATCTCGCGCTATCAGTGGCGGGTGGTGATCCTGTGTTTCCTGATCGTATTTCTCGACGGCCTCGACACCGCCGCCATGGGCTTCATCGCCCCGGCGCTGTCGCAAGACTGGGGCATTGATCGCGCCAGCCTAGGCCCGGTGATGAGTGCTGCGCTGATCGGCATGGTCTTCGGCGCGCTCGGATCCGGCCCTTTGGCTGACCGCTTCGGGCGCAAAGTCGTACTCGTCGGCGCGGTGATTCTGTTCGGCGGCTTCAGCCTGGCCTCGGCGTACAGCACCAACGTCGAACAACTGCTGGTGTTGCGCTTCCTGACCGGCCTCGGTCTCGGTGCGGGCATGCCCAACGCCACGACGCTGCTGTCGGAATACACACCCGAGCGCAAGAAGTCGCTGCTGGTGACCAGCATGTTCTGCGGCTTCAACCTCGGCATGGCCGGCGGCGGTTTCATCTCGGCAAAACTGATCCCGGCGTTCGGCTGGCACGCGCTGTTGATGATCGGCGGGATCCTGCCGTTGATCCTCGCCGTGGTATTGGTGTTCTGGCTGCCGGAATCGGCGCGCTACCTGGTGGTGCGCAACCGTGGCACCGACAAAGTACGCAAGACCCTGGCACCGATAGATCCGGTTACCGTTGCCCAGGCTAGGAGCTTCAGCGTGCCGGAACAGAAAACCGTCAAGGCGCGTAATGTCTTTGCGGTGATCTTCTCCGGCACTTACAGCACCGGCACGCTGCTGTTGTGGCTGACTTATTTCATGGGCCTGGTGATCGTCTACCTGCTGACCAGTTGGCTGCCGACGCTGATGCGCGACAGCGGCGCGAGTATGGAACAGGCCGCGTTCATCGGTGCGTTGTTCCAGTTTGGCGGCGTGTTGAGCGCGGTCGGGGTGGGCTGGGCGATGGACCGCTTCAATCCGCACAAGGTCATCGGCATTTTCTACCTGCTGGCCGGGGTGTTTGCCTACGCCGTGGGGCAGAGCCTGGGCAACATCACCTTGCTGGCGACGTTGGTGCTGGTGGCAGGCATGTGCGTCAACGGCGCGCAATCGGCGATGCCGTCATTGGCGGCACGCTTCTACCCGACTCAAGGCCGCGCGACCGGTGTGTCGTGGATGCTCGGCATCGGCCGCTTCGGCGCGATTCTTGGCGCGTGGATGGGCGCAACCTTGCTCGGCCTGGGCTGGAATTTCGAGCAAGTGCTGACCGCACTGGTGATCCCGGCGGGGTTGGCGACGGCGGCGGTGCTGATCAAAGGCATGGTCAGTCATGCGGATGCGACCTGAGGCAGACCCACGATCGTTCCCACGCTCCGCGTGGGAATGCCTCAACGGACGCTCTGCGTTCGGCTGTACAGGGACGCGGAGCGTCCCCGGCTGCATTCCCAAGCGGAGCGTGGGAACGATCATTAGGGAAGCAACAATCCGTTCGATAAACGAACACTCAGTCGATTATCGGATTGTTTGGCGAATTTCCCGAGCTTAATCTTCAGTGACTCCGGCGCTGAACCTCGCGCCTTTTTATCACTGGCGATTCCTTACAAGAACAGGAGCCCGCTCCATGGCTGAGATCCTTTCGCTGCACGACGCGGTGAAGCAATTCGTCAACGACGGCGACACCGTCGCCCTCGAAGGCTTCACTCACCTGATCCCTACGGCAGCGGGTCATGAAATCATTCGTCAAGGCAAGAAAGATCTGACGCTGGTGCGGATGACGCCTGACCTGATCTACGACCAACTGATCGGCGCCGGTTGCGCGCGCAAACTGATTTTCTCCTGGGGCGGCAACCCGGGCGTGGGCTCGCTGCACCGTTTGCGTGACGCGGTCGAAAAGCAGTGGCCGCATCCGCTGGAAATCGAAGAACACAGCCACGCCGACCTCGCCAACGCCTACGTCGCCGGCGCGTCCGGCCTGCCGTTCGCGGTGCTGCGTGCCTACGCCGGCTCCGACCTGCCGAAGGTCAATCCGCTGATCAAAACCGTGACCTGCCCGTTCACCGGCGAAATGCTGGCGGCAGTGCCATCGGTGCGCCCGGACGTCACCGTGATTCACGCGCAGAAGGCCGACCGCAAAGGCAACGTGTTGCTCTGGGGCATTCTCGGTGTGCAGAAAGAAGCCGCGCTGGCGGCCAAGCGCTGCATCGTCACCGTGGAAGAAATCGTCGACGATCTCAACGCACCGATGAACGCTTGCGTACTGCCGACCTGGGCCTTGAGCGCGGTCTGCCATGTGCCGGGTGGTGCGCATCCGTCCTACGCTCACGGTTACACCGAGCGTGACAATCGTTTCTATCAGGCGTGGGACCCGATCGCTCGCGACCGTGAGACGTTTACCGCGTGGATCAACGAATACATCCATGGCTGCGCTGACTTCAGCGAATTCCAGGCCAAATTGGCCGCTGCTTCGGAGGCCAAGTAATGACTTACACCACCAATGAAATGATGACCGTCGCGGCGGCCCGGCGCCTGAAGAACGGCTCGGTATGTTTCGTCGGCATCGGCCTGCCATCGAAAGCCGCCAACCTCGCGCGGCTGACTTCATCGCCAGACGTAGTGCTGATCTACGAATCCGGCCCGATTGGCGCCAAGCCGAGCGTACTGCCTCTGTCGATCGGTGACGGCGAGTTGGCCGAGACCGCCGACACCGTGGTGCCGACCGGTGAGATTTTTCGCTATTGGTTGCAGGGCGGGCGCATTGACGTCGGTTTCCTCGGCGCCGCGCAGGTTGACCGTTTCGGCAACATCAACACCACCGTGGTCGGCGACTACCACGCGCCAAAAGTGCGCCTGCCGGGTGCTGGTGGCGCGCCGGAGATCGCCGGTTCGGCGAAAAGCGTGCTGATCATCCTTAAACAGTCGGCGCGGTCGTTTGTCGACAAACTCGACTTCATCACCTCGGTCGGTCACGGCGAAGGTGGCGATTCGCGTAAACGTCTGGGCCTGCCGGGCGCCGGGCCGGTGGGCATCATCACCGACCTGTGCATCATGGAACCGGAGGAGGGCACCCACGAATTCGTGGTCACTGCGCTGCATCCGGGCGTGAGCCGCGAGCAAGTGGTTGCCGCCACCGGTTGGGCGATTCGTTTTGCCGACTCCGTTGAAACCACCGCTGAGCCGACCGAAGTCGAGCTGACGGCGCTGCGTGATCTTGAAGCGCGCACCGCTGCCGCCCACGGTCAGGCACCGGGAGAAGCATGATGCGTGATGTGTATATCTGCGACGCAATTCGCACCCCCATTGGCCGCTTCGGTGGCGCACTGTCCGCCGTGCGCGCCGATGACCTGGCCGCCGTGCCGATCAAGGCCCTGATGGAGCGCAATCCATCGGTGGACTGGAACGTCGTCGATGAAGTGTTCCTCGGCTGCGCCAACCAGGCCGGCGAAGACAACCGCAACGTTGCGCGCATGGCGCTGCTGCTGGCGGGGCTGCCGGACAGCGTGCCGGGCGTTACGCTCAATCGTCTCTGCGCTTCGGGCATGGACGCGATTGGCACCGCATTCCGTGCGATCGCCAGCGGCGAAATGGAGCTGGCGATTGCCGGCGGCGTCGAGTCGATGTCCCGCGCGCCGTTCGTGATGGGCAAGGCCGACGCGGCGTTCTCGCGCAACATGAAGCTGGAAGACACCACCATCGGCTGGCGTTTCATCAACCCGCTGATGAAAGCGCAGTACGGCGTCGATGCCATGCCGCAGACTGCTGACAACGTTGCCGACGACTACAAGGTTTCGCGCGCAGATCAGGACGCCTTTGCTCTGCGCAGTCAGCAACGTACCGCCGCCGCGCAGGCTGCCGGTTACTTCGCTGAAGAAATCGTCGAAGTGCGCATCGCCCACAAAAAGGGCGAAACCGTGGTCAGCGAGGACGAACATCCGCGCGCCGACACCACGATCGAAGCACTGGCCAAGCTGAAACCGGTCAACGGCGCGGACAAAACCGTTACTGCCGGCAATGCCTCCGGGGTCAACGATGGTGCTGCTGCGCTGATTCTGGCTTCGGCCGAAGCGGTGAAAAAACACGGCCTGACCGCCCGCGCAAAAGTGCTCGGCATGGCCAGCGCCGGTGTCGCGCCGCGAGTGATGGGCATCGGCCCGGTGCCGGCGGTGCGCAAACTGACCGAGCGCCTCGGCGTGGCGGTCAGCGATTTCGACGTGATCGAACTCAACGAAGCGTTTGCCAGCCAGGGCCTCGCGGTATTGCGCGAGTTGGGCCTGGCCGACGATGCGCCGCAGGTCAACCCGAATGGCGGCGCGATTGCCCTCGGTCACCCGTTGGGCATGAGCGGTGCGCGGCTGGTGCTGACCGCCCTGCATCATCTGGAAAAGACTGGCGGCAAGAAAGGTCTGGCGACCATGTGCGTCGGTGTTGGCCAGGGTCTGGCCCTGGCCATCGAACGTGTCTGACGCACTGCGGCACTTACAAGAACTGAGGAAAGCGAAATGACTGACAAGCCTGGTTACCGTCGCCCACAGGCAGGCACTCAGCCTGACTACCTGCACCCGACGTATCAATCCACCAACCTGCGCTCGCCGTCCAAGCCGTTGGTGCACCTGCCGCACTCGCTGTCGGAAATCACCGGGCCGACCATCGGCGCCGAACACGTTGCCGAGAAGGACAATGACCTGACCGCCCAGCACGACGGCGAGCCGTTGGGCGAGCGCATCATCATTCACGGCCGCGTGCTCGACGAAGACGGCCTGCCGGTGCCGGGGATTCTGGTGGAGATCTGGCAGGCCAACGCCGCCGGCCGCTACAACCATGCCCGCGACCTGCACGACGCGCCGCTGGACCCGAACTTTACCGGCACCGGCCGCACCGTCACCGATGCCGATGGCTGGTACCAGTTCCAGACCATCAAGCCCGGCGCCTATCCGTGGGGCAACCACCACAACGCCTGGCGCCCGGCGCATATCCATTTTTCGCTGTTCGGGCCGAGCATCCTTACGCGTCTGGTCACGCAGATGTACTTTCCCGGCGACCCGCTGCTGGCGTATGACCCGATCTACAACTGCGTGCCGGACACGTCGGCCAAGGAACGCCTGATCGCTGCTTTCGATCTGGAAAAAACCATTCCGTCCTACGCCCTCGGTTACCGCTGGGACATCGTGCTGCGCGGCCGTGAAGCCACGCCGATGGAGAAATAAGATGACGCTCTATGCGACCACGTCCCACACCGTCGGGCCGTATTACCACATCGGCCTGACCTGGCTGAACCGCGAAACCCTGGCCAACGAGCTGACCCTCGGCGAGCGCGTGGCAATCACCGGCCAAGTGGTGGACGGCAATGGCGATGTCGTCAACGACGCCATGCTCGAAGTCTGGCAGGCCAACGCCGCCGGCAAGTACGACCACCCGGAAGATCAGCAGGACAAGCCACTCGACCCGAATTTTGAAGGTTTCGGTCGGGTGCCGGTCGACGCCGAAGGGCGCTTCCGTTTCACCACGATCAAACCGGGCTCTGTGCCGGGGTTGAAAGGCTCGACCCAGGCGCCGCATCTGGTGGTGCTGGTGTTTGCTCGTGGTCTGGTCAAGCATTTGCTGACGCGGATTTATTTTGAAGGCGAACCGGCGAACGTTGCTGACCCGTTGCTCGAGTGCGTGCCGGCGGAGCGTCGCCAGACGTTGCTGGCCAAGGCGGATGCGTCGGGTGTGTACCAGTGGAATGTAGTTCTGCAGGGCACCGATGCCGAGACGGTGTTCTTCGATTATTGAGAGAACACCCCAAATCCCCTGCAGGACAGAGTCCCTGTGGTGAGGGGATTTATCCCCGCTGGGCTGCGAAGCAGCCCCAAAAACCAGTCGGCGCGGTATTCAGATGAACCGCGTGTATCTGATTTGCGAGTGCTTCGCACTCGAGCGGGGATAAATCCCCTCGCCACAAAGGCTGATCCAGACGTGGGTGATGATCCGATGCGGAACGGGACTGTTGCAAAGTATGTCTAGACTGTGACTGTCCCTATCGAGTGAAAAAACAATGACAACCACCACCTCCCACTACACCGGCGAAGAGCGCAGTAAGCGCATCTTTGCCATCGTCGGCGCTTCCTCCGGCAATCTAGTCGAGTGGTTCGACTTCTACGTCTACGCCTTCTGCGCGATCTATTTCGCCCCGGCGTTTTTCCCCTCCGATAACCCCACCGTGCAACTGGTCAACACCGCTGGCGTGTTCGCTGCCGGGTTCCTGATGCGGCCGATTGGTGGCTGGATTTTCGGCCGCGTTGCCGACAAGCACGGGCGCAAGAACTCGATGCTCATCTCGATTCTGATGATGTGCTTCGGCTCGCTGCTGATTGCCTGCCTGCCGACCTACAAGGACATCGGCGTCTGGGCGCCAGTGCTGTTGCTGTTCGCGCGTTTGCTGCAAGGTCTGTCGGTGGGCGGCGAGTACGGCACCACCGCGACTTACATGAGCGAAGTCGCGCTCAAGGGCCAGCGCGGATTCTTCGCCTCGTTCCAGTACGTGACGCTGATTGGCGGGCAATTGCTGGCGGTGTCGCTGGTGGTGGTGCTGCAACAGTTCCTCACTGAAGAAGATCTGCGTGCCTACGGCTGGCGGATTCCATTCGTGGTCGGTGCGGTGGCGGCGCTGATTTCGCTGTTCCTGCGTCGTTCGCTGAAGGAAACCACCAATAAGGAAACCCGTGCGCACAAAGACGCCGGCAGCATCACTGCACTGTTTCGCGATCACAAAGCGGCGTTCATCACCGTCCTCGGTTACACCGCCGGCGGCTCGCTGATTTTCTACACCTTCACCACCTACATGCAGAAATACCTGGTGAACACCGCCGGCATGCACGCCAAGACCGCCAGCTACATCATGACCGGTGCGCTGTTCCTGTATATGTGCATGCAGCCGTTGTTCGGCATGCTCGCCGACAAGATCGGCCGACGTAACTCGATGCTCTGGTTCGGCGCCCTCGGCACGCTGTTCACCGTGCCGATTCTGCTCAGCCTGAAAAGCATCAGCAGCCCGTTCCTCGCCTTCGTGCTGATCACCCTGGCGCTGGCGATTGTCAGCTTCTACACCTCGATCAGCGGTCTGGTAAAAGCCGAGATGTTCCCGCCGGAAGTGCGCGCCCTCGGTGTCGGCCTGGCTTACGCGGTGGCCAATGCAATCTTCGGCGGCTCGGCAGAGTTTGTGGCCCTGAGCCTCAAGGCCGGCGGCATGGAAAACGCCTTCTACTGGTACGTCACGGCGATGATGGCGGTGGCTTTCCTGTTCAGCCTGCGTTTGCCCAAGCAGGCGAAGTATTTGCACCACGATCTGTAAACCCATGTGCGCGGGCTGCGAGGCCCGCGCCGGCAAGGACTGTTTATGACTCAGCGACCGGGCAATCAATTGTTCGATGCCTACTTCACCGCCCACGATATGCGCGAAGTGTTCTGCGATCAGGGCCGGGTGCAGGCGATGCTCGATTTCGAAGCGGCGCTGGCCCGGGCCGAGGCGCGGGTCGGGCTGATTCCTTCATCGGCCGTGGCACCGATTGCCGCAGCGTGCGAGGCGGGCCTGTATGACTTTGCGGCGCTGGGCGAGGCGATTGCTACGGCCGGCAATTCAGCGATTCCGCTGGTCAAGGCCTTGGGCAAGCAGATCGCCTCGAGCGATGCCGAAGCCGAGCGCTATGTCCATCTGGGCGCGACCAGTCAGGACGTGATGGATTCCGGGCTGGTCCTGCAATTGCGCCAGGCGCTGACGCTGATCGAAAACCAACTGGCACAACTGGCCGACTCGCTCGCCACTCAGGCACAACGTTTCGCTACCACGCCACTGGCCGGGCGCACCTGGCTGCAACATGCCACGCCAGTGACCCTCGGTATGAAAATCGCTGGATGGCTCGGCGCCGTCACGCGCAGCCGTCAGCGTCTGCAACAACTGAAAACGCGTCTGCTGGTGCTGCAATTCGGTGGCGCCTCCGGCACGCTCGCGGCGCTGGGGGCACAGGCGTTGCCGATCGCCAAAGCATTGGCCGAAGAGCTGCAACTGACCCTGCCCGAGCAACCGTGGCACACCCAGCGTGATCGCATCGTTGAATTCGGCGCCGTGCTTGGCCTGATCGCCGGCAGCCTCGGCAAATTCGGCCGCGACATCAGCCTGTTGATGCAGACCGAAGCAGCGGAGGTTTTTGAGCCTGCGGCACCGGGCAAGGGTGGGTCGTCGACCATGCCGCACAAGCGCAACCCGGTTGGCGCGGCGGTGCTGATCGGCGCGGCCACGCGGGTGCCGGGGCTGGTGTCGACACTGTTCAGCGCGATGCCGCAGGAGCACGAACGCAGCCTCGGTTTGTGGCATGCCGAATGGGAAACCCTGCCGGAAATCTGCTGCCTGGTGTCCGGTTCGCTGCAACAGGCGCGCTTGCTGGCCGACGGTCTGGAAGTCGACGCGGCGCGCATGGCCCGCAACCTCGAATTGACCCAAGGCCTGGTGCTGGCCGAAGCGGTGAGCATCGTCCTCGCCCGACGCGTCGGCCGCGACACCGCGCATCATCTGCTCGAACAATGCTGCAAACGCGCCGTGGCCGAGCAACGCCATTTGCGTGCGGTGCTCGCTGACGAGCCGCAAGTCACCGCCGAACTCAGTGGCGCTGAACTCGATGATCTTCTGAACCCCGCGCATTACCTCGGCCAGGCGCAAGTCTGGGTCGAGCGCGCGGTGGCTGAACACAACGCTTTGACTGTCTGAAGGAGAGGGCTGTGGCTTTCGTTCAACTCGCCGATGGCGAACTGCACTATGAAATTGAGGGCCCGGCGGAGGCGCCGGTGCTGGTGCTGTCCAACTCGCTGGGCACCGACCTGCACATGTGGGACGCGCAGATGCCGGCGTTCACCGAGCATTTCCGCGTGCTGCGTTTCGACACGCGCGGCCATGGGCAATCGCTGGTCACCGAGGGGCCGTACAGCATCGAACAACTCGGTCGCGACGTGCTCGGTCTGCTCGATGCGCTGCATATCGAGCGCGCGCATTTCTGCGGGCTGTCGATGGGCGGGCTGATCGGTCAGTGGCTGGGGATCAACGCCGGGCATCGTCTGCACAAACTGATCGTGTGCAACACGGCGGCGAAAATCGGCGATCCGTCGGTATGGAATCCACGCATCGAAACCGTATTGCGCGACGGCCCGGCGGCGATGGTCGCACTGCGTGATGCCTCGATTGCGCGCTGGTTCACCCCGGACTTTTCCGCAGCGCATCCCGAGGCGGCGAAGAAGATTACCGACATGCTTGCCGCAACCAATCCACAAGGCTATGCGGCCAACTGCGCGGCCGTGCGCGATGCCGATTTCCGTGAACAACTGGCTTCGATCAACGTGCCGTTGCTGGTGATTGCCGGCAGCGAAGATGCGGTGACGCCGCCGTCCGGCGGGCACTTCATCCGCGACCACGTGCGCGGTGCCGAGTACGCCGAGTTCCATGCGGCGCATTTGTCCAACGTGCAGGCCGGCGCCGCTTTCAGCGACCGTGTGCTGGCGTTTTTGCAGGCTCAGTGAGGAAGAATTTGTGGACGAGAAACAACGTTACGACGAAGGCATGCAAGTACGCCGCGCGGTGCTGGGCGATGCCCACGTCGATCGCAGCCTGACCACGCTGACCGAGTTCAACTCGGAATTCCAGGAGATGATCACCCGCCACGCCTGGGGCGACATCTGGACCCGCCCGGGCCTGCCCCGCCATACCCGCAGCCTGATCACCATCGCCATGCTGATCGGCATGAACCGCGAGGGCGAACTGAAACTGCACCTGCGCGCGGCGGCCAACAACGGCGTGAGCCGTGGCGAGATCAAGGAAGTGATCATGCAGAGCGCGATCTACTGCGGCATCCCGGCGGCGAATGCGACGTTTCATTTGGCGGAGTCGGTGTGGGATGAGCTAGGAGTCGAATCCCGGGATTGATGGCGCCCGAAATTACGCCTTCGCGAGCAAGCTCGCTCCCACATTGGAGTTGTGTCGATCACAAAACAAATGTGGGAGCGAGCTTGCTCGCGAAAGCGGCAGACGCCGTGATGTGTTAATCAGCACATGCACTCAAACCCTGGCGACAATGAATATCCGCTTGAACGCAAACAACGTATGCCCATCCTCCTCTTGCGGATAATGCTCATGCACCCGCATCAGGTAGTGATAGATAAACCGCGCCTGCTGCGCTGAATCCAGCGCCTGCATCACTGGCCTTAACGCCGAGACCTTGACCCAGTCATACACCGGCGATTTGCCGTCGACCACTTGCAGTTGTTCGGTCTCCCAAATGTCCAGCGACGCGGTCATTGGCGCGAGCAGACGGTAGTAGTCCTCCAGCGTCAGTAGCGGCCGCGCGGCCATGCGCCGGCGCAGTTCCGGCGTGCCCAATGGTGCGCCCCCGGGGCCGGCGTCCTCCAACGTTTGCAGCATCAACCGATACCACAACGCATCGCGCCAATCCGGCATGTGCGCTGCGAGGCAGCCGCCAGGATTCAAATAGCCGAGCAGGCGCGGCAGCAAGGTTTCGTGGTCATCGAGAAAATGCAGCACAGCGGCGGCGAACAGCAGATCCGCCGGTTGCTCAGGCTGCCAGTCCAGCAGATCAGATTGTTTCCACAAGGCCTTGATCGGCAGGCTTCGGGCCTCGTTGAGCATCTGCGCCGAGCTGTCGATGCCCTGCAATCGCGCACGCGGCCAACGCTTGGCCAGCAACTGCGTAGCGATGCCGGTGCCGCAGCCCAGATCGTAAATGCGTTGGGGGTTTTGCAGTTCGATACGGTCGAGCAATTCGTTGACCGGACGTTGTCTGAGACGGGAAAACTGTTGGTACGCCTTGGCGTCCCAATCGGTGGTGCGGCGCGTGATCATGAGGTGATCCTCCGGTGATCAAATGGTGTCTTCCGATGACAACCTGGTGCACAGCTGGAGACCGACTACGAAACGGAAGCGTGAAGGGGTGGAGCAGCTGAGTCCTTCAGGTTTGCTCACTGTAACTGTCGCCCGCAAAAGCGCTACATGGCCTGACCAATGGCATGCATCTGTGACGGGAATCAAATGTGGGAGCGAGCCTGCTCGCGAAGGCCATTTCACATTCGACAGAGATGTCGACTGAAGCAGCGCTTTCGCGAGCAGGCTCACTCCCACAGTGGAGCATGGTTGGTTACAGCAGGCTGATCGGGTAGCTGACAATCAAACGATTCTCATCGAACTCGTTGTTGCTGAAGTCGCGGCGCATGGTCGAATTGCGCCATCTGACGTTCAAATCCTTCAAAGTGCCGCTCTGCACCGTGTAACCGAGTTCCGATTCGCGACCCCATTCCTTGCCGTCGGTGATCGTCCCGGTGTGCACGTTGTCGCCGCTGATGTAGCGGTTCATCAGGGTCAGGCCGGGGATGCCCATGGCGGCGAAGTTGTAGTCGTGGCGCAGCTGCCAGGAGCGTTCCTGAGCGTTGTCATAACTGGCGTTGTAGCTGTCGTTGGCCAAGGTGCCGCCGCTGGTGCCGTTGACGCGCATCCAGGCGCTGTCGCCGGTCAGTTTCTGCAGGCCGAGGTAGAACGTGTTGCCGCCGTACTTGGCCGAAAACATGCCGTACCAGGTCTTGTTGTCCAGGTCGCCGGCACGCGCGCTGCCATCTTCCTTGCCGTAGAAAAAGCCGAGGTTGGCGCCCAGCGTCCAGTCGCCGAGCGGCTGACTGTGCAGCACATTGAGGTACTGCTGGCTGTAGATGTCCTTGAGTTGCGCGTTCCACAGGCCGATCTGTGTGCGCTTGTCGTTGAACAGGTATTCGCCGCCCTGGAAGTTGAAACGATCAGAGGTGAACGCGGCTTTGCCGGTCATCGACATGTCGCTCATGCTGCTGTCGTCGCGCGGGCTGTTGGCGCGGAACTGGCCGCCATAGAGGGTCAGGCCGGCGATTTCCTTGGAGGTGATCTGGCCGCCACGGAAGGTTTGCGGCAGCGAGCGACCGTCGTCCGAACGCAGAATCGGCAATACCGGCATCCACTCGCCGACCTTCACCTCGGTCTGGGACAGTTTGGCTTTGAAAGCGACGTTGGTGCGACCGAAGTTGTCCGCCGGGCGGCCGTCATGGTCCAGCGGCAACAACTGCGTGCCGCCCGTGCCTTTACCGCCATCGAGCTTGATCGAATACAGCCCGAGTACGTCCATGCCGAAACCGACCGTGCCTTGGGTAAAGCCGGATTTGGCGTCGAGGATGAAACTCTGCGTCCACTCTTCAGCCTTGCCTTGGGCCTTGGTCGGGTTGGTGAAGTTGCGGTTGATATAGAAGTTGCGCAGGTTGAGGTTGACCTTGGCGCCTTCAACGAAGCCGCCTTCTTCGGCGCTGGCTGGCAGGGCCAGACCGGCGATGGCCAGGGCGATCACAGCGGGCAATGTGTAGGGCACAGGGAAAACTGTCATGGACTTGGGTCTCTCTTGTTTTTTTAGGGCGAACGGGTGCGCTGCGGCCGGTTTTCGGGGTGCAGACTTGGAAAGTATTCAGGGGTGAAACGATGGCAATCAGCCGGACGGGGCAGGGCGCGGGAGCATGGTGTCGAACCTGTTGTTATTGGTTTTGTGGAGCGAATGGTGCGGGGGGCGGATGTTGGGATTCAATTGGGAAAAGCGGGTTTTGGGCGATTATCGAACAGCATTGAAGATCAAAAGATCGCAGCCTTCGGCAGCTCCTACAGGGCAACGCATTTCAAATGTAGGAGCTGCCGAAGGCTGCGATCTTTTGATTCTCAGGCAACAAAAAGCCCACCAATCGGTGGGCTCCTTGTATTCAGCCGATGATGATCAGAACAGCTTCATCTTCGGCGCTTCTTCTTTCAGCGCTTCGTTCTGCGCGGTCTGCGCATTCCAGCCACCGCCCAGGGCCTTGTACAGGTTGACCGCACTGGTCAGCTGCGCGAGGCGGTCGGTGATCAGCGCTTGTTGCGCGCTGAACAACTGACGCTGGGCATCGAGGAAGGTCAGGTTGCTGTCGACGCCGATGCGGTAGCGACGTTCGGCCAGGCGGTAGTAATCCTGGTTGGCCTGAACGAAGTCACGCTGCGCTTGCAGCTGCTCGGTGTAGGTCTGGCGGGCGGCGAGGCCGTCGGCGACTTCCTGGAAGGCCGTTTGAATCGACTTCTCGTAGTTCGCCACGCCAATGTCCTTCTGGATCTTGGCGTAGTCGAGGCTGGCGCGCAGGCTGCCGGCGTTGAAGATCGGCAGGTTGATCTGCGGCTGGAACAGCCACGTCCCCGAGCCACCCTTGAACAGACCGGACAGATCCGGGCTCAGGCTGCCCGCGTTGGCGGTCAGGCTGATGCTCGGGAAGAACGCTGCACGGGCCGCACCGATGTTGGCGTTGGCCGCCTTCAGGTTGTACTCGGCCTGGAGGATGTCCGGACGACGTTGCAGCAGGTCCGAAGGCAGACCGGCCGGCACGTCGCTGAGCAGATCATCGGACAGCGGTTTGGCCGTTTGCAGGTTGGCCGGAATACCGGTGCCGAGCAGCAGGGTCAGGCTGTTTTCGTCCTGTGCGACCTGGCGGGTATAGCGCGCCAGTTGTGCCCGGGCGTTTTCCACGGAAGTGCGCGACTGCGCCAGATCCAGCGCCGAAGCCACACCGACTTCGTTGCTGCGGCTGGTCAGCTTGTAGCTTTCTTCGAAGGCACCGAGGGTGTCCTGCGTCAGCTTGAGCAGTTCCTTGTCCGCCTGCCAGGTCAGGTAGGCATTGGCGACGTTGGCGACCAGACTGATCTGCGTACTGCGGCGTGCTTCTTCAGTAGCGAAGTACTGTTGCAACGCTTGTTCGCTCAGGCTGCGCACCCGACCGAACAGGTCGAGTTCGTAGGCGCTGACGCCGACGGTGGCGGAATACGAACTGCTGATCATCGACTCGCCGGTCTGCGAGGCACGGGCCGGCAGACGCTGGCGGCTGCCGGCGGCATTGGCCGACACCGCCGGGAACAGGTCGGCGCGCTGGATGCGGTACTGCGCCGCGTAAGCGTCGATGTTCAGCGCCGCGACACGCAGGTCACGGTTGTTTTCCAGGGCGACCTGGATCAGCTGTTGCAGGGCCGGGTCATGGAAAAACTGCTTCCAGCCTTGTTCGGCAGCGGCTTGCGCCGGAGCCTGGGCCGGCGAGTACGCCGGCCCCTGCGGGTACTGGCCTGCGACCGGAGCCTCAGGCTGCTGATAGTCAGGTATCAGCGAGCAACCGCTCAGCACGAAGGCGGCGACTGCGATGGAGAGTAGCGACTTGCTCATTGGCCAGCCTCTTTAGGAGTTTCAGTAGTCTCATCCGCGTCGGTCTTTTTGCGCTGACCGATGGACGACACAGTAACGAAGAACAGTGGGACCCAGAAGATCGCCAGGATCGTGGCCGTGAGCATACCGCCAATCACGCCGGTACCGATCGCGTGCTGACTGCCTGAACCGGCGCCGGTGGAGATCGCCAGCGGTACCACACCGAGGACGAAGGCCAGCGAGGTCATGATGATCGGGCGCAGACGCATCCGGCAGGCTTCGATTGCCGCTTCACGCAGGCTGCGTCCCTGTTCATGCAGTTCCTTGGCGAATTCGACGATCAGAATGGCGTTTTTAGCCGCCAGACCGATGGTCGTCAACAAGCCCACCTGGAAGTACACGTCGTTGGACAGACCGCGCAGGCTGGTAGCCATCAGTGCACCGATGATCCCCAGCGGTACCACGAGCATGACCGCGATCGGAATCGACCAGCTTTCATACAGCGCCGCCAGACACAGGAACACCATCAGCAGCGACAGGGCGTACAGCGCTGGCGCTTGCGAGCCGGACAGACGTTCCTCGTAGGACAGACCGGTCCAGGAGATACCGACACCGGACGGCAGCTTCTTGGCAATCGCTTCGACTTCAGCCATCGCTTCACCGGTGGAGTAGCCCGGCGCCGGAGCCCCGAGGACCTCGACCGCTTCCACACCGTTGTAGCGCGCCAGCTTCGGCGAACCGTAGACCCACTCGCCCTTGGCGAACGCCGAGAACGGAACCATGGTGCCTTCGGCGTTACGCACGTACCACTTCTTCAGGTCTTCGGGGCTCATGCGCGAGTCCGGTTGGCCCTGCACGTAGACTTTCTTCACCCGACCACGGTCGATGAAGTCGTTGACGTAGCTACTGCCCAGCGCGATCGACAGGGTGTTGTTGATGTCGCTGATGGTGATGCCGAGGGCACTGGCCTTCTCGTCGTCGATTTCCAGCTGGAACTGCGGCTCATCGTTCAGGCCGTTCGGACGCACCTGGGTCAGCACCTTGCTTTGCGCCGCCATGCCGAGGAACTGGTTGCGCGCTTCCATCAGTTTTTCGTGACCGATACCGGCGCGGTCCTGCAGGAACACGTCGAAACCTGTGGCGTTACCCAATTCCAGAACCGCTGGCGGGGCGAAGGCAAACACCATCGCGTCGCGGAAGCTGAAGAAGTGTTGCTGGGCACGCGCAGCGAGGTTGAACACGCTGTTGTCGGCGTTACGTTCGCCCCACGGCTTGAGCATGATGAACGCCATACCCGAGCTCTGCCCACGGCCGGCGAAGTTGAAGCCGGTCACGGTGAACACCGAAGCCACCGCGTCCGCCTCACCGCCGTCCTTGTTCGGACGCAGCAGGTACTCACGCATTTCGTCCACGACCACTTGCGTACGCTGGGCACTGGAACCGGCCGGGGTCTGCACCTGAGCGAACAGAACGCCCTGGTCTTCTTCCGGGAGGAACGCGGTCGGGATGCGGGTGAACAGCCAGATCATGCCCACCACGATCAGCAGATACGCCAGCAGATACGGCGCCTTGCGGGTCAGCATGTTGCCGACGCCGCGCTCGTAGCTGCGTACGCCACGGTCGAAATTGCGGTTGAACCAGCCGAAGAAACCTTTCTTCGGGGTGCCGTGCTCGCCTTTCGGAATCGGCTTGAGCATGGTTGCGCAAAGCGCCGGGGTGAAGATCAGGGCAACCAGTACCGACAGGGCCATGGCCGACACGATGGTGATCGAGAACTGCTTGTAGATCACACCCGTGGAACCACTGAAGAACGCCATCGGCAGCAGTACCGCCGAGAGCACGAGGGCGATACCGACCAGTGCGCCCTGGATCTGGCCCATGGACTTCTTCGTCGCTTCCTTCGGTGACAAGCCTTCTTCGCTCATCACCCGCTCGACGTTTTCCACCACGACGATGGCGTCGTCCACCAGCAGACCGATGGCCAGCACCATGCCGAACATGGTCAGGGTGTTGATGCTGAAACCGGCGGCGGCGAGGATGCCGAATGTACCGAGCAGTACCACTGGCACGGTCATCGTGGTGATGACGGTGGCGCGGAAGTTCTGCAGGAACAGGAACATCACCAGGAACACCAGCGCGATCGCTTCGACCAGGGTGTGCACCACGCCTTTGATCGACTCGGTCACCACCGGGGTGGTGTCGTACGGGAACACCACTTCCATGCCTTGCGGGAAGAACGGCTTGAGGCTGTCGATGGTGTTGCGCAGCGCTTTGGCGGTATCGAGGGCGTTGGCGCCGTTGGCCAGTTTCACCGCCAGACCGGACGCCGGGCTGCCGTTGAACTGGGCACTGATCGCGTAGTTCTCGCCGCCGAGGCCGACTTCAGCCACGTCTTTGAGGCGAACCTGCGAACCGTCCTTGTTGACCTTGAGCAGGATTTCCTTGAACTGCTCAGCAGTCTGCAGACGGGTCTTGCCGATGATCGTCGCGTTCAGTTGCTGGCCCTGCACGGCAGGCAAGCCACCGAGCTGACCGGACGACACCTGGACGTTCTGCGCAGCAATGGCGTTCTTCACGTCGACCGGGGTCAGGTTGAAGTTGTTCAACTTGGCCGGGTCGAGCCAGATGCGCATCGCGTACTGCGCACCGAAGACCTGGAAGTCACCGACACCGGCGGTCCGCGAGATCGGGTCCTGCATGTTCGACACGATGTAGTTGGACAGGTCGTCCTTGGTCATGCTGCCGTCACGCGACACCACGCCGATCACCAGCAGGAAGTTCTTCACTGCCTTGGTCACGCGGATACCCTGCTGCTGCACTTCTTGCGGCAGCAGCGGGGTGGCCAGGTTCAGCTTGTTCTGGACCTGGACCTGCGCGGTGTCGGAGTTGGTGCCTTGCTCGAAGGTCGCGGTGATGGTCATGCTGCCGTCGGAGTTACTTTCCGAAGACACATAACGCAGGTTGTCGATACCGTTGAGCTGTTGCTCGATGACCTGCACCACGGTGTCCTGCACGGTTTGTGCGGACGCGCCCGGGTAGGTCACCTGGATCGCAATGGCCGGTGGCGCAATGCTCGGGTATTGGTTGATCGGCAATTTCAGGATCGAAAGTGCCCCGACCAGCATGATCACCAGGGCGATTACCCAGGCGAAAATCGGACGGTCGATGAAGAATTTTGACATGGGTTACTCCCCTTTGCCGCCGGCGGCTTTGTCAGCTGCCTGTGCGGGGGCCGGGTTCTTGGTGCCGACGTTAGTCGCTTCGGTCGCTTTGACCTCGACGCCCGGTTTGACGTACTGCAGCCCTTCGGTGATCAGACGATCGCCGGCTTTCAGGCCGTCTTCGATCAGCCACTGGCTGCCGACGGTGCGGCTGGCCTTGAGCTGACGCAGTTCGACCTTGTTGTCGGCGCCGACGACCAGTGCGGTCGGGGTGCCTTTGAGGTCGCGGGTCACGCCTTGCTGTGGCGCGAGGATCGCTGCGCTGTTGACGCCGGCCTGCAACTGGGCGTGGACGAACATGCCTGGCAGCAGGGTGTGATCGGGGTTCGGGAACACTGCGCGCAGGGTCACCGAGCCGGTGGTCTGGTCAACCGAGACTTCGGAGAATTCCAGCTTGCCGTCGAGCTTGTACTGGCTGCCGTCTTCCAGGGTCAGCTTGACCGCAGCGGCGTTGTCGCCAGCCTTCTGCAAACGGCCGCTTTCCAGCTCGCGGCGCAGTTCCAGCAGTTCCACCGACGATTGGGTCACGTCGACGTAGATCGGGTCGAGCTGCTGAATCACTGCCATTGCATCGGCCTGGCCATTGCTGACCAGTGCGCCTTCGGTCACCGAAGAGCGGCCGATCCGGCCGGAAATCGGCGCGTAGACCTTGGTGTAGCGCACGTTGATCTGCGCGCTCTGCAACGATGCTTCCGATTGCAGGCGGTTGGCCAGTGCGGTGTCGTATTCCTGACGGCTCACGGCTTGTTCGTCGACCAGTTGCTTGTAGCGGTCGGAAATCGACTTGGTCGAACGCAGCTCGGCTTCGGCGCTTTTCAGCGTCGCTTCATAGACCGACGGATCGATCTGATACAGCTGCTGGCCGGCTTTGACGTCGGCACCTTCCTTGAACAGGCGCTTGAGAATGATGCCGTTGACCTGCGGGCGAACTTCCGCGATGCGGAACGCACTGGTGCGGCCCGGAAGTTCCGAGGTCAGGGTAAAGGCTTGTGGTTGCAGGGTGACGACGCCGACCTGAGGAGGCGGAGCGGCTGGGGCCGCTTCTTCCTTTTTACATCCGCTGAGCAGCGATGCCAGGGCGACGGCAGTGACCAGAGCGGTAACAGCTGGCTTGAATTGCATGAAGATCCTCGGGTCAGGCGCGCAAGAAGCGCACAAGAAGTGTGAAAGAGTAAAAATCGGGCACCGGGTGGATAAGTAGCTTGCTAAGTAATATACTTACGTTCATGGTTGTTTGTAAACACCTGCGCCGCGTACCCACCCTGATACAAAAGTCGTCGCAAGGTTTGAAATTGTAGGCCGGGGAGTCGATTCACGAGAGATCGCCCCCTCTTTATTCAGCGGATATTCAGCCATCCCTGAAACATCCTGTTTGAGGTTTTACTGCCATGGTCCGTCGTACCAAAGAGGAAGCTCAGGAAACCCGCAGCCAGATTCTGGAAGCGGCCGAGAAAGCCTTCTATGAAAGGGGGGTTGCCCGCACCACCCTGGCGGACATCGCGACCCTCGCCGGCGTGACGCGTGGCGCCATCTACTGGCATTTCAGCAACAAAGCCGATCTGGTCCAGGCCATGCTCGACAGCCTGCACGAACCGCTGGATGAACTGGCCAAGGCCAGCGAAAGCGAGGACGAACCGGACCCGCTGGGCTGCATGCGGCAGTTGCTGATTCATTTGTTTCATCAAGTTGCACTGGACCCGAAAACCCGGCGCATCAACGAAATTCTGTTTCATAAGTGCGAGTTCACCGATGAAATGTGCGATCTGCGCCAGCAGCGCCGGACGGCCAGTCTCGATTGCAATCTGCGCATCGGCCTGACCTTGCGTAATGCGGTGAATCGCGGCCAGTTGCCGGAAGATCTCGACACCGCCCGCGCGGCGATCAGCATTCATGCCTACATCGACGGCCTGCTGTACGGCTGGCTGCTGGCCCCGGACAGCTTCGAACTGCATGCCGAGGCTGAACGCTGGGTCGACACCGGGCTGGACATGCTGCGCCTGAGCCCAAGCCTGCGCAAATGAAACAAAATGCGCAATTGCCCGGCAGGATGTCAATCAGCCGCCATGGCTGATGATCGCGGCGGGGAGTTTAAACGTAGCGAGTCGTGGATTTTGTAGGGAAATTGTGTCGCTCTTGTGAAACCGTGTTTCGCCGCTTTCCCCTCACCCTAGCCCTCTCCCACAGGGAGAGGGGACCGACCGGGTTGTTTGGCCAAGCTGGGCCGACCTGAAATATCCCGCCGAACTCAAAGTTTGAAAAACACACCAATCGGCTCCCTCTCCCTCGGGAGAGGGCTGGGGTGAGGGGCTACGTCGGGTGCCACGCAACAAGTCTGAAGCCGAACAACGAAAAGCCCCGGACTCTCACAAGTCCGGGGCTTTCTCATTTCTGCGCTACAGCGTGATTACAAGGTCGGATAGTCGATATAACCGACCGGACCCTTGCCGTAGAAAGTCTCCGGATGCGGCTCGTTCAACGGCGCATCGGCCTGCAAACGGGCCGGCAGGTCCGGGTTGGCAATGAACGGCACGCCGAACGCTACGGCGTCTGCCTTGCCGCTGGCCAGCCACTCGTTGGCGCTTTCCTTGGTGAACTTCTCGTTGGCGATGTACGGGCCACCGAACGCTTCTTTCAGTTGCGGGCCGAGGCTGTCGGCGCCTTCTTTTTCGCGCGAGCAGATGAACGCGATGCCACGCTTGCCCAGTTCACGGGCGACGTAGGTGAAGGTCTCGGCAAGGTTGTCATCGCCCATGTCATGGGAATCGGCACGCGGTGCCAGGTGCACACCAACGCGACCAGCGCCCCAGACTTCGATCGCGGCGTCGGTCACTTCCAGCAGCAGGCGCGCACGGTTTTCCAGCGAGCCGCCGTACTGGTCGGTGCGCTGGTTGGTGCTGCTTTGCAGGAACTGGTCGAGCAGGTAGCCGTTGGCGCCGTGGATTTCCACGCCGTCGAAACCGGCGGCCTTGGCGTTCTCGGCACCAGTGCGGTAGGCGTCGACGATGTCGGCGATTTCAGCGGTTTCCAGAGCGCGCGGGGTTGGGTAGTCGGCCAGTGGGCGGACCAGGCTGACGTGGCCCTTTGGCTGGATGGCGCTTGGCGCGACCGGTGCTTCACCGTTCAGGTACGAAGGGTGAGAAATGCGGCCAACGTGCCACAGTTGCAGGAAGATCTTGCCGCCGGCGCCGTGAATCGCCTTGGTCACGTTGGCCCAGCCACGCACTTGATCGTTGGACCAGATGCCCGGGGTGTCCGGGTAGCCGACGCCCATTGGCGTTACCGACGTGGCTTCGCTGAGGATCAGGCCGGCCGAGGCGCGTTGTACGTAGTATTCGGCCATCAGCGCGTTCGGCACACGACCTTCGTCGGCGCGGCAGCGGGTCAGCGGGGCCATGATGATGCGGTTGTTCAGCTCGATGTCGCCGAGTTTGATCGGGTCGAAAATAGTCGCCATGTCTAAAAGCCTCTTTTAATAAGGAAGTTGATCAGTTGGAAGCAGGCGCCAGCTCGGCATTGCCGTTCTGACGGAAAGTAATCAGGGTCACCAGCAGGGCGAGCACTGCCAGTGCGGCGGCAGCCAGTGGCACGCTGGTCAGGCCGTAGCCGTGGGCGATGACGCTGCCGCCGACCCAGGCGCCAAGCGCGTTGCCGACGTTGAAGGCGCCGATGTTCAGGGTCGAAACCAGGTTCGGCGCAGCCTTGCCGAAGGTCACCACGTTGACTTGCAGCGCCGGCACAGCGGCGAAACACGCGGTGGCCCAGAGGAACAGGGTGATTTCAGTCGGGATCAGCGCGACGCTGGTCCAGCTCAGCACCGTGGAAACCACGGCCATGGCGATGAACACGCCGATCAGCGTGGCGGCCATGCCTTTATCGGCGAGTTTGCCGCCGATGATGTTGCCGACCGTCAGACCGAGGCCGATGAGCATCAGCGTCCAGGTCACGCCACGCGGCGACACACCGGTGACTTCCCCAAGCAGTGGGGCAACGTAGGTGAACAGGGTGAAGACCGAGGCGGCGAACAGCGCGGTCATGCTCAGCGACAGCCAGATACCGGCACCCTTGAGGGCAGCGAGTTCGGCGCGCATGTCGAGTTTCTCTTCGTCACGCTTGGCCGGCAGAAAGCGGATCAGGCCGATCAGCGCGATCACACCGATGACGGTCACCGCCCAGAAGGTCGAACGCCAGCCGGCTTCCTGACCCAATGCGGTACCCAGCGGTACGCCGAGCACGTTGGCCAGGGTCAGACCGGTGAACATCAGGGCGACCGCGGAGGCACGTTTGTTGGGCGCGACCAGATTGGCCGCCACCACCGAGCCGATGCCGAAGAATGCACCGTGGCACAAAGCGGTGACGACCCGGGCAAACATCAGCACGTTGTAGTCGCTGGCGATGGCGCAGAGCAGGTTGCCGACAATAAAGATGCCCATCAACGCCACCAGCGCGGCCTTGCGCGGCAGCTTCGCGGTGGCCAGCGCCATGAACGGCGCACCGATGGCCACGCCCAGGGCGTAACCGGTGACCAGCCAGCCGGCGCCGGGAATCGACACGCCGAGGTCCGCCGCCACGTCGGGCAGCAGGCCCATGATGACGAACTCGGTGGTGCCGATGGCGAAGGCGCTCAGGGCGAGGATCAGAAGCGAAAGGGGCATGCAGGTTTCCTTGTCGGCTGGCTGACGTTAAGGGTCAGAGCTCTTTACTGAGGGTGCTGAGAAACGCCTGGATGACGTCCTCGTTACGTTTGAAAAAATGCCACTGCCCGGCCTTCTGGCTGCTGATCAGCCCGGCCCGTTGCAACGTCGCCAGATGCGCGGAAACGGTCGATTGCGACAGGCCGCAACGCTGATCTATCTGCCCGGCGCAAATACCGTATTCATGGTTGTGCAACTGCTCGGGGAATTCGCCTTTCGGGTCTTTCAGCCAGTTGAGGATGTCTCGCCGTACTGGGTGCGCCAGGGCTTTTATTATTTCGTCGAGGTCGAGGTTCATGGCTTGGGCTCGTGGTGGCAGTAGCGATATATCGCGATGGAGCGAACTTTAAATCGTTGGATCGCGATATACCAATATGAATTCGGTCTGACGAACGCATAAATCGCTATATCGGGTTATAACGATACGAGGGTGCTGAATGTCCGAACCCAGTGCTAAGCTGCGCCCATGAACTATCTCGCGCATTTGCATCTCGGCGGCCAGCGCCCCGGTCAATTACTCGGCAGCCTGTATGGCGACTTCGTCAAAGGTCGTCTGCAAGGCCAGTTCGACCCGGAAGTGGAGGCGGCGATTGCGCTGCATCGGCGCATCGACGTCTTCACCGATCGCCATCCACTGGTCGATATTGCTTTGGGGCGCTTTACCGAGACGCGGCGGCGCTATGCGGGGATCGTCCTTGATGTGTTTTTCGATCATTGCCTGGCGCGGGACTGGACGCTGTATGCCGACCGACCGCTGGAGCAGTTCACCGCAGACGTCTATCAGGTGCTGTCCCGCGAACGGCAACTGCCGGAGCGGCTGGCAAAGATCGCCCCGCACATGGTCGCCAACGACTGGCTGGGCTCGTATCGCGAGTTTGAGGTGCTGGAACAGGTGCTGCGCGGGATCTCGCGACGGCTGACCAGGCCGGAGGAATTGGCCGGGGCCATGGTGGAGTTGCGGCGATTGTATGAGCCGCTGAGTGAAGACTTCAGCCTGTTTTATCCGCAACTGCAGGATTTCGCACAAAACTCTGATCCACTGAAGATCTGAATGTGGGAGCGAGCCTGCTCGCGAATGCGGTGTCTCAGCCAATATAGATGCTGAATGGCACGACGCCTTCGCGAGCAGGCTCGCTCCCACAGGGGATTTGTATTTTCAGGCGGCTATCAAATCGCCTGCGCGACGCGGTTCGGCAGGTTTCGCCACCTCACCAAACAGCACCTTCTGCACCGCCTGCTGCGCTTCGAACGCCAGCGCCGCACGCTCGCGGCCCTGACACTCTATTGGCTTGAGCAGATGCACCTCGACATCGCCGCAGTCATGGCTGAACAGGCGCATCAGGTGCGAGAGCAGGTCATCGTCACCAATGAACGGTGCGAGCGTGTCGATTTCGCCGTCACGCAGATAACGGATCGCCACCGGTTGCAGCATCACCTCGGAATCGATCGCCGCCGACAGCAGGCGACCATGAAAGGTGCGCAGCGAACGGCCATCGGTGGTGGTGCCTTCGGGGAACATCAGCAGCGCATGTTCGGTTTGCAGATGGCGGGTCATTTGCTTGCGGATCAACTGGCTGTCGCCCGATCCACGGCGGATGAACAGGCTGCCGGCCTTGGCTGCGAGCCAGCCGGCCACCGGCCAGGTGCGCACTTCGGCTTTGGACAGAAACGACAGCGGCGTGAGCATGCCCAGCAGCGGAATGTCGGTCCACGACACGTGATTGCTGACCCACAGCATCGGCTGTTTTGGCAGCTCGCCATGGACGCTCACGCGAAACGGCAGGGCATTGCTCAGCCGCGCCATGAAGAAGCGCGACCAGCGCTGGCGCCGCTCCATCGAGTGGGCCAGACCAATGCGTTCGAACACGCCGAAGACGCTGGCCATGGTCAGGCCCAGCGTCACCACCAGCAGCACTCGCGCGATTCGCGCGTACACCCGCAACCGGCTCATTACACGGCCGCCTTGAAGTGCTTGGCGTAGCGCGGGCAAAGTTCGTCGCGCTTGAGCAGGATGAACACGTCGGCGACCTGGAAGTCTTCGTCCCAGCACGGCTCGCCGCAGATCTTCGCCCCGAGGCGCATGTAGGCCTTGAGCAGCGGTGGCATTTCGGCGATGACGTTGGACGGGATATCCAGCGTCGGCAGCGGATTTTTCGGCTCGGCGCGCAGGTGTTCGGTGCACAGATAACGTTCGCGCAGACGCTGCATGATCGCGTGGGCCTGAATGCCGCCGTCCTGCATCGGGATGCTCGCGCAACCCATCAGGTAGCTGTAGCCGCCCTGATTGAGCACTTCGGCCAATTCGCCCCAGAGCACGGCGATGGTGCCGCCGTTGCGGTACGCCGGATCGACGCAGGTGCGGCCGATTTCCAGGATCGGGCCTTGCAGATGGGCGAGGCCGTGCAGGCTGAATTCTTCTTCGCTGTAGAACTTGCCGAGGCTGCTGGCGGCAGTGTGATCGAGCAGACGCGTGGTGGCGACCAGGCGCCCGGTATTCAGATCACGCACGCCGATGTGGCTGCAGTGAACATCATAATCATCCATGTCCAGACCCAGTTCGGCACCTTTCAGTTTGGCGTTGAACTCGCCACTGAAGACTGCGAAGCGCAGGGCCTGGGCTTGCTGCAAGGCTTCGGCGCCGATCAGGCGTTCGGCTTGCAGGCGGCGTTCATTGCCGGTGTCGCTGATGCGGGCGATTTGCGTCATGTGAATCTCCGTACGGGCCTTTAACCCGTCGTGGGTTGCAGCCGATCGACTTTCTTTATGCAGCCGTGTTGTGCAAAGTCAGGCTATGTAGCCCCGGTGTCATCGCCATGAACGTTCGGTGATGCTTATATGACAGCCCACAAGGAGGCGCCCATGCCCTGGACAGATCTGTTGTACCGCCGTGAACGCTTGCCCGCCGTTGCTGATCTGGCCGAGGGCTTTGCAACGTTGTTGCAGGCGCTGGGCAACGTCACGCCGTTCGAATTGGCGGTGGCCGGCGGGCGGCGGATGGCCACGCCGGGGCTGGCGTTTCTGGTGGGTTATCAGGCGGCGCTGCGCATGTTGTGGCCGAGCGCGCCGCTGAGCCTCGGCGCCTTGTGCGCGACCGAACAACGCAGCCTGCGTCCGGCCGATATGCAAACGCGGCTGAAAGATTTGCGCCTGAGCGGACGCAAGGATTTCGTCACCGCAGGCGACGCCGCCGACTGGCTGTTGGTGGCGGCACGCAGTGAAGAGCCTGGCGAAACACCGCGCCTGAGTCTGGCGGTGGTCTATCCCGGCGAGCCCGGCGTGAAGGTGGAAAAACTGCCGGCGTTGCCGTTGATGCCGGACATCAGCCACGGTCGCCTGCATCTGGACGGCGCCCTGTGCGAACTGCTCGCCGGCGATGGCTGGGACGCCTACGTCAAACCGTTTCGCAGTCTTGAAGATGTCTACGTGCTCAGCGCCATGACCGCGTGGCTGTACGGCGTCGGCCAGGACAGCGACTGGCCGCAGGCCCTGCAACTGCGTTTGCTGGCGCTGCTGGCCGGGTGCGCCGAGGCCAGCCGGCAAGCGCAGAACAATCCGGCGGGGCATGTAGTGCTGGGCGGATTGTTTGCGCAGTTTGAATCACTCAAGACCGAGGTAGATCAGGCGTTGGTGCAGGGTGATCCTGCGTGGGCGGCGATGTGGCAGCGTGATCAAGGCGTGATGCAATTGGCTGCAGGGGCCCGGGCCAAGCGCTTGGCCAAGGCTCTTGCGTTGGCCTGACTGGCCTCATCGCGGGCAAGCCCGCTCCCACAGGTTTCAAAGGTGTTCATGAAATGTGTGTTCACTTGGGACCCCTGTGGGAGCTGGCTTGCCAGCGATGGCAATTTCATGGACGACCAACATCTAAAATTTGTCATAAACCCCGACTAGTCTCGACAGGTTCATTCCCAGAGCGCCCACCATGTTCAAAGGCCTGTCGCTGTTCCTGCTGCTGATCAGCCTCACCGTCCGCGCCGAACAATGGCCCGGCGAGCAATGGCCCATCGCCCCGCAGATCACCGGCCCGGCTGTCGAAGCACTGGAAAGCTACGCCTTCGCGCCCCGCAACGACGCCACCCGCGAAGGCATCCGCACCGACGCCTTGCTGATCATCCACGACGGCCAGATCATCTACGAACGCTACGCCGCTCCGACCACTGCACAGACCCCACATCTGACCTGGTCAATCAGCAAAAGTCTGCTGGCAACCGTTCTCGGTGTGGCCTACGGCGAAGGCCGGTTCAAACTCGATGATCCAGCGCTGAAGTTCTACCCGGCGCTGGACAAACACCCGGCGATCACCCTCGGCCATCTGCTGAACTGGGCCTCCGGTCTGGATTGGCAGGAGGACTACGAATACGCCCCGCTGAAGTCCTCGGTGGTGGCAATGCTCTACACGCGAGGCCATCGCGACATGGCCGCGTTCACCGCCGCACACGACAGTTACGCCGCAGCGGGTCAGGCTTTCCGTTACTCCAGCGGTGACAGCAATCTGCTCGCCGCCGCCCTGAAAACCATGGTCGGCCCAGAGCGTTACGCCGATTACCCGTGGACAGCGTTGTTCGAGCCGTTGGGCATTCGCCACGCCGTGTGGGAAAGCGATGCCAGCGGTACCTTTGTCGCCTCGTCCTATGCCTATCTCACCGCGCGTGATCTGGCGCGGGTCGGTCTGTTGATGGCGCGCGGCGGGCGCTGGAATGATCGGCAGTTGCTGCCCGAGGATTGGGTGGCATTCAATCTCAAGCCCTTTGCCGTTTATAAGGCGCAGCAGGACGAAGCCGTGCCCGGCGGACATTGGTGGCTCAATCGCCCTGTCGATGGCGCACCATCACCATGGCCCGACGCGCCACCCGACACCTTCGCCGCCCTCGGCCACTGGGGCCAGGCGCTGTACGTGATGCCCAGCGAGAAACTGGTGATCGTGCGTTACGGCGATGATCGTGATGGCAGCTATAAGCACAACGAATTGCTCAAACGCGTGTTGCAGGCGGTGCGGCCATGAGGCGGTTTCTATTGTTGCTGTTGGTCGTGCTGCTCGGTTGGGGTTGGTATGAACGGGAAAACCTCTGGGCTTTCCCGGACATCATCAGCGCCTACACCGCCAAGGAATATTGCTCGTGTCGTTATGTGATGAACAACGATGCTGGGTATTGCCGTGGCTATGTGAAGCAATGGCTGCCAACCAGCGGTTTTACCGATGACGCTTCGAGCAAAACCATCACCGTCAGCGGCTTGGGCCGCAGCCACAGCGCGCAGTGGCTGAGCGAACGCCAGGGCTGTCGCCTGAATCCCTGAATTATCTGGTCTCCCCTGTGGGAGCGAGCCTGCTCGCGAAATCGTCGCAAGCCGCAATACATGCTGTGCGGGGAGCATTGCATTCGCGAGCAGGCTCGCTCCCACAGGGCTTGCAATAACTTGGCGGGCGGTTAAGGTTCGTGCAGGTTTATCGCCCCCACGAGTGTTCAATGTTCAACCGCTCCCTCTATACAACCTTCGCCAGTCTGCTGTTGACCGCCGCTGCGCTGCCGGCCCAGGCCAATTGGTACCTGGACGGCGAGTCGTCGCGGCTGTCGTTCGTCAGCACCAAAAATGCCAGCGTGTCGGAAGTGCAGCGTTTTCTGGTGCTGCACGGCAAGGTCGACCCCAACGGTCGTGCCGAGGTCGAAGTCGAGCTCGAATCGATCAACAGCGGCATCCCGCTGCGCGATGAGCGCATGCGCAAGGAGCTGTTCCAGATCGAGCAATTTCCGGCAGCGACCATCACCACCCAGATCGATCTGCGCCCGATTAACGATCTGGCCCCCGGCGCGCAGTTGGAATTGCGCCTGCCGCTGACCGTCAGCCTGCACGGCAAGCAGCACGAATACCCGGCCGAGTTGCTCGCCACGCGTCTGGATGATCGGCGTTTTCAGGTGGTGACACTGGAGCCGCTGGTGATCAACGCCGAGGATTTCGATCTGGCGCCGGGCCTGGAAAACCTGCGCAAACTCGCCGATCTGTCGGCGATCAGTCTGTCGGTGCCGGTGGGTGCGGTGCTGATTTTCACGGCGCGCTGACATGCGCGGTGCGGTGTTCCCCTGGCGTGACGGCAACCGTTTCGAACTGTTGATCGACGGCCCGCAGTTCTTTCCCCGGATGCTCGAGCACATTGCCGGGGCAAAAGAGCAAATCGAACTGGAGCTGTACCTGGTCGAGGCCGGCGCCTGCGCCGAAGCCATCGTCCAGGCGCTGGTCGCGGCGGCCGAGCGCGGCGTGCGCGTGCGTTGCCTGTTCGATGATTACGGCAGCCTCGCGTTCACGCTGCACCTGCGCCAGCGCCTGACTCAGGCCGGGGTCGAGCTGCGTTTCTACAATCGCCTGAGCTGGCGGCGCTGGGTCGGCAACTTCTATCGTGACCACCGCAAATTGCTGCTGGTCGACCAATGCCTGGCCGTGGTCGGCGGCACCGGCGTGACCGATGAATTCTGGACGCCGGGCCATGATGTCAGCGAGTGGCACGAAGTGATGGTCGAGATCAGCGGCCCGTTGGTGATCGATTGGCAATTGCTGTTTGATCGGCAGTGGATCGCCAACCGCTACCGCCGCGCCTGGCGCCCGGCCGCGCATTTTGGTCTGCCGCGTTTGCCGCGCGTACCGGACAAGGGCGAAGGCATGGGCCGTGTGGCGTATGCCGACGCCCGCCAACATCGCGACATTTTGCAGTCGTTGTTCCGTGCGTTGAACAGCGGGCAAAAACGCATCTGGATGGCCACGCCGTACTTCCTGCCGACCTGGAAAATCCGCCGCTCCCTGCGCAAGGCTGCCGCGCGCGGCGTCGATGTGCGCTTGCTGCTGACCGGGCCGCGCACCGATCACCCGTCAGTGCGCTACGCCGGGCACCGCTACTACCCGCGCCTGCTCAAGGCCGGGGTGCAGATCTTCGAATACCAGCCGTGCTTCCTGCACCTGAAAATGGTTCTGGTGGACGAATGGGTAAGCATCGGTTCGTGCAACTTCGATCACTGGAATCTGCGTTTCAATCTGGAGGCGAACCTGGAGGCGCTGGACCCGGCGTTGACGGCAGCGGTGGAGGCGAGCTTTGTGAAGGACTTCGGCTTGAGTCAGCTGGTGAGTCTGGAGGAATGGCAGCGCCGACCGTTGTGGCGGCGGGTCAAGCAGCGGGTGTGGGGCTGGGTGGATCGGTTGGTGGTGAATATTCTCGACCGTCGCGGATAACCACGATTTTGAATACACCTTGAATCCAATGTGGAAGCGAGCCTGCTCTCAAAAGCGGTGTGTCAATTGATCGTTCCCACGCTCCGCGTGGGAATGCCTCCAGGGACGCTCCGCGTCCAGTGACGCGGAGCGTCACGGGCTGCATTCCCACGCAGAGCGTGGGAACGATCAGTGCAGGGGGGCGGTGTGCTTGCTGTTACAGCAATTCAAAACTCTGCTGCGTCACCGCCTGCGAATCCAGGCCGATCTGCACGTTGAACTTGCCAGGCTCGGCCGCGTATTTGAGCTGGGCGTTGTAGAACTTCAGGTCTTCCTCGGTGATGGTGAAGTGCACGACTTTCTGTTCGCCGGCCTTGAGCATGATCTTCTGGAAGTTCTTCAGTTCTTTCACCGGGCGGATCATCGAACCGGTGACGTCCTGGAGGTACAACTGCACCACGGTTTCGCCGTCACGCTTGCCGGTGTTCTTGACCATGACGCTGGCGTCGAGCTTGCCGCTGGCGTTGAGGGTGGTCGATGACAGCGCCATATCGCTCAGGGCGAAGGTGGTGTAGCTCAGGCCATAACCGAACGGAAACAGCGGGCCGGTGGTGTCATCGAAATACTGCGAGGTGTAGTTGCCTGGTTTGCCCGGCGTGAACGGCCGGCCGATGCTCAGGTGGTTGTAGTAGGTCGGGATCTGGCCCACGGAACGCGGGAAGGTCACCGGCAGTTTGCCCGACGGGTTGTAGTCGCCGAACAGCACGTCGGCGATGGCGTTGCCGCCTTCGGTGCCGCTGAACCAGGTTTCCAGGATCGCATCGGCCGACTGGTTCTCTTCGAGAATCGTCAGCGGACGGCCGTTCATCAACACCAGCACCAGCGGTTTGCCAGTGGCTTTCAGCGCACGGATCAATTCGCGCTGGGTTTCCGGGATGTTCAGGTCAGTGCGACTCGAGGATTCGTGGGACATGCCACGGGACTCGCCGACAGCGGCGACGATCACGTCAGCATCCTTCGCCGCTTTCACCGCTTCGTCGATCAGCACGCTGGCCGGGCGCGGGTCATCGACCACTTCCGGAGCATCGAAGTTGAGGAAGTTCAGGTAGTCGAGGACCTTCTTGTCGCCCGTGATGTTGGCGCCACGGGCGTAGATCAGGTTGGCCTTGTTGCCGATCACCGAACTCATGCCATCGAACAAAGTGACCGATTGTGCCGGGCGCCCGGCGGCGGCCCAGCTGCCCATCATGTCGATCGGCGCTTTCGCCAATGGACCGACCAGCGCGATTTTCGCGTCTTTCTTCAGCGGCAGGGTTTCGTTCTGATTTTTCAGCAGCACCAGACTGCGACGCGCGACTTCGCGGGCCTCGGCGCGGTGCAGGCGACTCTCGGCGTAGGTATCGGCCGGGTCATCCTCGGCCTTGCCGATGCGCAGGTACGGGTCCTTGAACAGGCCCATGTCGTACTTGGCCGCGAGCACTTCGCGCACGGCGTTATCGATGTCTTTCTGTTCGATCTCGCCGGACTTGAGCAGCCCCGGCAGTTCTTTGCCGTAGAGGGTGTCGTTCATGCTCATGTCGATGCCGGCCTTGATTGCCAGCTTCGCCGCTTCGCGACCGTCGCGAGCGACACCGTGCTTGATCAGTTCGAAAATCGCGCCGTGATCGCTGACCGCCAGGCCTTTGAAGCCCCAGTCCTTGCGCAGCAGATCGTTCATCAGCCAAGTGTTGGCCGTGGCCGGAATGCCGTTGATCGAGTTCAACGCCACCATTACACCGCCAGCGCCGGCATCGATCGCGGCGCGGTACGGCGGCAGGTAATCCTGGTACATCTTCACCGGGCTCATGTCGACGGTGTTGTAGTCGCGACCGCCCTCGACCGCGCCGTACAGGGCGAAATGCTTGACGCTGGCCATGATGCTGTCGGCGGCGCTCGGGGTCTCGCCCTGATAGGCCTTGACCATGACTTTGGCGATGCGCGAGGTCAGGTAGGTGTCTTCGCCGAAACCTTCGGAACTGCGGCCCCAGCGTGGATCGCGGGAGATATCCACCATCGGCGCGAAGGTGATGTCGAGGCTGTCGGCAGCGGCTTCTTTCGCCGCAACGCGGCCGGACTGGCCAATGGCGTCCATGTCCCAGCTCGACGCGAGGGCCAGCGGAATCGGGAAAATCGTACGGTGACCGTGGATCACGTCGTACGCGAAAAACATCGGAATCTTCAGGCGACTGCGCATGGCAGCGTCCTGCATCGGACGGTTTTCCGCGCGGGTGATCGAGTTGAACGTGCCGCCGATGTTGCCGCCAGCGATTTCCTTGCGGATCAGCTCGCGGGGCATTTCCGGGCCGATGCTGATCAGGCGCAACTGGCCGATCTTCTCGTCGAGGGTCATTTGTTTCATCAGGTTGCTGATGAAAGCGTCCTTGTTTTCCAAAGGTACCGGGGTCGTGGCGGCCAGTACCTGATGACTGGCCAGGCTGACGAACAGACCCAGCAAACACAGCTTCTTCATGAATTTTTTCTCTAGAGCCCAAACGGTGATGCAACACCGGCCAGCCAAAATGTAGGGAGCGACTATTGTTGTTCGGGTGCCGGCGCAAAATCCTGAGCCGGAAAACCGCAGCCGACAGCGGCAACGTGAACGCGAAGGGCACTTTTTAGCCGATTAACCCGTCGCATGCCAGTGGCGGCGCCGATTATGCCCCAACCGCTGGCCGGGAATGCCCAGCGCTCGGTTTTTAAATCAAATGTGTCATGGAGCATCACTGCAATGAATATCAGCTCAACCTCCCGTTCACGGTTACAGATCGCCACGTTGCTGGTGTTCGCCACGCTGTTGACCGCGTGCGGCATCAACAATATCCCGACGCTCGACGAACAGGCCAAAGCCGCCTGGGGCCAGGTGCAGAACCAGTACCAGCGCCGTGCCGACCTGATCCCCAATCTGGTGGAAACCGTGAAGGGCTATGCCGCCCATGAGCAGGAAACCCTGACCGCCGTGATTGAAGCGCGGGCCAAGGCCACCTCGATTCAGGTCGATGCCAGCACCCTCGACAACCCCGAGAAACTCAAGCAGTTCCAGCAGGCGCAGGATCAATTGACCGGCGCATTGAGCCGCTTGATGGTGGTCTCCGAGCGCTACCCGGATCTGAAGGCCAACCAGAACTTCCTCGCCCTGCAATCGCAACTCGAAGGCACGGAAAACCGCATTGCCGTGGCGCGTCGCGATTTCATCCTGGCGGTGCAGAAATACAACACCGAGATCCGCACCTTCCCCGGTCGCCTGTG
Organism: Pseudomonas sp. Sample_20; assembly: GCF_004307585.1. Lineage (NCBI taxonomy): Bacteria > Pseudomonadati > Pseudomonadota > Gammaproteobacteria > Pseudomonadales > Pseudomonadaceae > Pseudomonas > Pseudomonas sp. Sample_20. The sequence goes on from NZ_RCOA01000089.1 coordinate 104,024, forward strand.
GCACAGCGTGATGTACAGCGATCTGCCAATGCGCGAAACCTTCGAAGCCACCACGCCCGGCGCGGAGAAGGCCCCGGAAGTGAAATTCTGATTCGAGGTTGCCCATGCGTGTGTTGAAACTGGGCCTGGTGCTGATGCTCTGGCTGTTCGCCGTCAGCGCCCGGGCCGAATTGACGTTTCCGCCGCTGAGCGGGCGCGTGGTCGATCAGGCGCAAATGCTCGAGCCATCGATTCGCGCGCAACTGAGCCAGCAATTGCAGGCGCACGAGCAGGCCACCGGCGAGCAATTGGTGGTGGTCACGCTGCCGGATCTGCAGGGCACCACCATCGAGGATTTCGGCGTTCAGCTCGGTCGGCACTGGGGCATCGGCCAGAAGGACAAGAACAACGGCGCATTGCTGATCGTCGCCCGTGACGAGCGCAAACTGCGCATCGAAGTCGGCTATGGCCTGGAGGATCGCCTGACCGATGCGCAGTCGTCGGTGATCATTCATCAGGTCATCACGCCGGCGTTCAAGGCCGGCAACTTCAGCAAAGGCATCAGCGATGGCGTTGCGGCGATGTTGGTGGTGCTCGGTGGCAATCCGCTCGATGAGCCGTCCACCGTGTACGAATCCAGCGGCGACCCGGCGGATGATTTCATCTCGCGGCACCCGGCGCTGTTCATGTTTCTGGTGATGTTGTTCATCGTGACGGTGTTTGTCTGCCAGATGCTCGGTATCCTGCCTGCCGGCCGGGGCGGCTCCGGAG
>NZ_RCOA01000132.1:0-3706 GCF_004307585.1 Pseudomonas sp. Sample_20
GCTCGACGCGAATTTGAAGGTGGCCTGTCCCCGTTTGTCTCTCGAAAGGTGGTCTTTCCCCATTTATCCGGTCCCCATTTATCCGCTTTTCTTTCAATCGTCGGGAATCTCGATATGAAACGAATCTGCATCAATTTTCAAAGACATCCATCCTGGCCCAGGCAAAACGTTTATTTCACCCTCAAGAAAATACTCACTTGCAGACTTATCGACTTTAGGCCCACTAATAAACTCCTCGACAAACTCATTACCTGAGGAACTCTTTCGATCGAGAGAATATTCATAGATAACTTTTCTCAACACACTCACACCAGAAAAGACCAGCCAGCAGTCACCCACATATTCATGCATTGCGTGCAAACCTTCACTCTCGCTCTCGTATCTGACCCATTCACCACCCTCGCTTCGAGCGTGTAACAAACCATTTACAAGACTCCATTCAACATACTCCACATCTCTAGCGGGATCGTAAATGTAATGAACAGGAAAAATACTTTCGCCCTTAGGACATTCATCTTCATCACACTGTACGATCCGAGCGCCATCCGCCGCTGTTACCAACTTCGTTTTTTTCAAGGCTAGGCCTCTTTCGACATAAAGGCGAACTACTCCATTTTCGAGCTCAAAGCCTCCATATACGCAGTCAAATGTGACGAGGGAATCAAACATCGCTGAAACTATCATTTTATTTTCTCTAGAACGATGGTTTTCATACTATGGAGATCAGTAATCTTACTACTGTCTGTGCGTAGGAACGTGTGCCCCGAGAATCGAGCATCTAGACCTCCATCCTGGATAACCTTGACGCCAACCGACTCAAGATCGGCTGCACTTGGTAGTTTTCCATACGTGGGGAAACGGGGACAGACCACGTTTTGGAGTGCGTTTTAAACGTGGCCTGTCCCTATTTACCCTTGTTCGAAATTTCGCTTCCGAATTTATTGCTCTGTTGAGTATTGAGGAAACGGGGACAGACCATGTTTTCGAGTGCCTTCTATACGTGGTCTGTTCCCTTCCCCCCCAAGAGTACCCAGCTTTTGCATTCAACGTGGTCTGCACCCATTTATCTCTCAGACGATATCGACAATCAGCGTGGCGACCTGCGCGGAGCTCAGAAGGAGAAAAAATAGCGAAATTCGGTTTTACGAATTATCAAAGTTTGATAAAAGATCATCCAGCACTTGTCGTTTTCCGACAGCGACAACTCCTCTATCAAGATCATCAAATTCACCAATCTTTGCCATTAACAGTCCGTTCCCCTCCGCCACATATTCGAAGAGCATCAGATCTTCCGAAATCTTTCCAGACCAGCCAATGAGTAAGGCTTCTTCCATATCCAAATCTATAGGCACAATGGCTACATAAGAACATCTCTCAGCCAAGAACGCCTCCAGAATTGTCCCATCTAAAAGATCCGATAGGCGAATACCTCCAAAAAACTTTAGCTTCCCATCGCGCTCCATGGTATGCACTATCGAATGACTTCCTTGGGGAACTTCAATCCCCCGTGATTTGAACCCACCCCATAGCCCTAAATATTTGACGATTCTCGTGCCTGGCTGCCAAGCCGAGTTACCCAAAAGCAACCAGGCTGCATATCCCGGCATATTTTCGACAACGCGTTCATGTATGAAGTCGAATATTGTTTCCAATGACTCATGAGGCTTCGACGCAATAAAACTAGCTGCAGACAACTTTAATCTGCATTTTCCGTTACCCTCATTCAGATTGATTGTCTGATTCGAATCAGATACGTCATTTTCTCCCAAAATTTTGATTTTAGTAATGATAATAATTTCCCGCTTCGTCGTTAAAATGCGCCCCGCGATTTTGCGGATCACCTTCCCCGCAATCATGTCCCGCTGTGTCGTCACGAATTCTCACTGTCCGCGTACCGCCACCTGAAGCGGGAACCTCAAACTCATAAATGGCTCCGGGCTGAGGGTTGCCCCGTTTGTCGACACTTTGAATTACTCGGCTAGGCTGCTGAATGGTCGGGGGAAAATGCGGACAGACCACGTTTTGGAGTACTTTTTCAACGTGGCCTGCCCCCATTCATCCACACTCTTCCAATACCGTTTCAACGTAATTTTCCTTCACTTAACCCTTAGCAATCAGGGTTACCTTCCACAACTTACCATCCTCTGAAAACTCCATACGTAGATCGTATGTTGAAAACTGATATTTGCACCACTGCCGGACTTTACCAATCAACATATCAACTTTAGCAGATGCTCCTGCGTCTGCCGTACCCAATACCTGAGTGACATTTTTGGCAGTCCAAGCATGAGCAGCCCGATCAAGCACATATTCGTTATACGGTGAATAGCCTTCATCCTCCTGCACAAAAAAATGAATGTGATTTAATTGTCCCGCACGAAACCCAAGCTCTATCCCAGACTTTATAAACTTGTAATATTTTGTTTTCCCGCCTGGATCATTATAGGCATCAGGAGTCTCTGAAATGACGGGCTTTTCTTCAAAACGTTGCCATAGACCCGTGATGACTGATCCATTCTCATCTTGACCGAGAGCGTGAATAAAGTCAGACCAAGTATTCATTATTTGATAACCCCAATCTCTCGATTTCTTTCCACTATTTTTTTAATTGTCTCATCGACAATTTTTGAATCATAACCTCGATTGCGTAAATTTTCTCGCAATGCGTCTGTATCACGGCACACCGCGCCGCACAGATCAATGGCGTCCTGTTGAACCTGTGCACGGGTATTTTTACCCCCATACGTGGGACCCGCAATGTGGACATCGCGAGGAACCTCCACGGCTGTTGCGTTTTGGTAAAGCGATTTGGCCTCCACCTCTGTAAGGGGACGACCTAATTCAGCTTCTTTTGCCGTACGCAATGCAGCAAAGGAAGGGATGTGGTCGTGCTCTAACCCGTCAGCAACTACTTCTCTTGACTTGAGATTCTTATAGGAGTCAACCTCAAGTTCTTGAACCGGTGCTTTGGACGCTTCGTTTCCTTTTACACCACCCGTACCCTTTACGTCGGCTTCCTTTGTGGCAGTCGTACCTTTCCCGGTTGCCCTACCCGGAAAAATTCCACCCCCCATCTGGATCGCGACAGCACCCAATTTTGCAAAGAAACCACCTTCCTGTAAATTCACGATGGAGGCTATTGACCCAGTGGAGTTTAGATTCCCTCCCTGAACAACTCCTACCCAATAGGCTTCTCCACTTTTGCCTTCACTTCGTAGCGTCGCTATCAGCTTCGAGAACTTTTCGTCATCGTCGGCCAAATCGTGGGAGATTTGACGGCAGGTATCAGGTGCCCCTTTACAAAACTCGTCCAGCTCTAACTCTCTTTGCTTGTCAAGCGCTTCATATTTATCCCTGACAGCAAGCTTTTCCTTATCCGTGGTCTTGCTGTCCATCTCAGCGAGCATCTCTTTCACCTCACGGTGGTAGAGATAGTTATAAGTCGTGGCACTCCCGGCGATGCTGGCTCCCAACTGTGAATTGCCATCAACGAGGGCCGCTGCAAGAACACCCGTGAGTTGGGACAACATCACCTGCAGCTGATCATTGCCAGCGGCGAACTTCACCAGCGTATTCATCGCAGCTTCATTCAGCCCAGCAGCCGCCGCACCGGTAGCAAAATCCCCGCCAGTTACTTCGGAAATCAAACCGCCCATCAGCGCATGCGCGACAACTTTTACTACGCCACCTTCCGGGAACTTGATCG
>NZ_RCOA01000028.1:0-92930 GCF_004307585.1 Pseudomonas sp. Sample_20
AAGTGGGGCGAATTATAGACCTCTGGAATCTGCCGTCAACCGTTAATTTCGCTTTCTTGCAGATTCTGCTTTTTACCCAGTAAACGCGGGATTCGCTTCATCACCGGCGGCAGACGAAGCAGCAAAAGCACGCCACCTATAAAGGCATAAATGGTCCACTCTTCCAGATCGGCCCGCACGATCCACAGCATATGCAGCAAACCCAGTCCGAGAATCAGGTAAACCAGGCGATGCAGCTTCTTCCAGCGAGCGCCCAAACGACGCTGACTATAACGATTGGACGTCACCGCCAGTATCAGCAATCCGAGAAAGCCCAGCGCACCGACAATAATGTAAGGCCGCTTGCGTAGCTCAACGCCCAACTGCGACCAGTCGAATCCGAGGATAAACGCCATATAGCTGAATAGATGCAGCGTCACATAAGCAAAACACCAAAGCCCTAACTGCCGGCGCACTGCAATCCACCCCGCCCAGCCGCTCAGCTTTTGCAACGGCGTCATGCTCAGCGTAATCAACAGCAACACCAGCGTGCCAAGCCCGAGACGATCAACCAGCACCTTGCCCGGATCAGGCCCGAGCAGATCGGCGAACGCTTGATAGAACCACAGCAATGGCCAGACCGCCGCAGCAATGAACACGCCCACTCGCCAGAACGGATAGCGCATCAGTAGTTCTTCCGCAGATCGAGCCCTGTATATAAAGAAGCGACTTCATCCGAGTAGCCGTTGAACATCTGCGTATCGCGCACATTCGGTTTAAACAGGCTGTTCGGCAAGCGCCGCTCGCGCGCCTGGGTCCATCGCGGATGGTCGACCGTAGGGTTCACGTTCGCATAGAAGCCATACTCATCGGCAGCAATGCTTTGCCAAGTGGTCTTCGGCTGCTCGCTGACCAGACTGATGCGCACAATGGATTTCACGCTTTTGAAGCCGTACTTCCATGGCACCACCAGACGCAAAGGTGCGCCGTTCTGGTTCGGCAGTTCGCGGCCATACATGCCCACCGCGAGGATCGCCAAAGGATTCATCGCCTCATCGAGACGCAAGCCTTCGACATACGGCCAGTCGATCAAGGCAAAACCGGAACGCTGGCCGGGCATGCTCTTGGGATCCTGCAGGGTTTCGAAGCGGATGTACTTGGCCTTGGAAGTCGGCTCGACCTGTTTGAGCAAGGCCGAGATGGGAAAGCCGATCCAGGGAATGACCATCGACCACGCCTCGACGCAGCGCAGACGATAAATACGTTCCTCCAACTGATACGGTTTCATGAAGTCTTCCAGCGCATAACGCCCCGGCTTACCCACCTCCCCGTCAATCACCACGCTCCAGGGTTCGGTTTTCAGGTCGCCAGCGTTCCTCGCCGGATCCCCCTTGCCGGTACCGAACTCATAAAAGTTGTTGTAGTTCGTGGCGTCCTTATAAGGCGTGATCGCCTCGTCCTTGACGTTGACCGCACCCCATTGAGTAGAAGGAAGCTTTTCGGCAAACCAGGCCGGAGCCTTGCCGGATTCAACATCAGAGTAGCGAGGGGCATCAGCGGCACTGGCCCAGCGTGGCAGGCTGCTCATGGCAATACCGGCAGCAGTGGCGCCGAGCAATTGGCGACGGGAAAGATAAATGGCTTCAGGCGTGACATCCGACTCATGGCAGTCGGATGCTTTGGGGATCTTGATCAACATGACAACTCCGCAGCTTTGGAGGACAGGTGCACCCATAGACTGCGGAGTATGCGGGAAATTACATCACTCGGCGTTTTTGTGACGACGAAGACGCAACAGATATTGCACCGGACCGGACGCCGCATAGGCGAGGAACACCAGCAGCAGAATGCGCGGCGGATCACTGAACACGACAGCGAATACCAACACCACCGCCAGGATCGCCACGAACGGCACGCGACCTTTGAGATCCAGCTCCTTGAAGCTGTTGTACTTGATGTTGCTGACCATCAGCATGCCGGCCGCCGCCACCATCAAGGCCACCAGGAACGACATCTTCGAACCCTGGATGCCGTAATCGCTGAACGCCCAGACAATACCGGCCACCACACCTGCCGCCGCCGGGCTGGCCAGACCGATGAAGTAGCGTTTGTCCGCCGTGCCGACCTGGGTGTTGAAACGCGCCAGACGCAACGCCGCACCCGCTACATATATGAAGGCGACCATCCAGCCGACCTTGCCCATGTCTCCCAGCGCCCAGCCAAAGGCCAGCAATGCCGGGGCGACGCCGAACGCGACCATGTCCGACAGCGAGTCATACTCGGCGCCGAAGGCACTTTGCGTATTGGTCATGCGCGCCACGCGACCATCGAGGCCGTCGAGCACCATCGCGACGAAAATAGCGATCGCAGCGAAGGCGAAATACTTGCTCGCATTCACCGAGTCGCCGGCGCTCAACGCGGCCTGGGCGCTCATGGAGTTGATGATGGAATAGAAGCCTGCGAACAGGTTGGCAGTGGTGAACAGGTTCGGCAGCAGATAGATACCACGATGCCGGACTTTACGACCTTCAGCGTCGTGCCCTTCTTCGATGTGCTCATCGATAGGCAGCAGGCTTTCGGCGTCGGAAGCCTTGTTCGGCTCTTCGGGACGTTCGCTCATGGACATTACCTTGCAACGGTTTGGAAAAAATTCGACAGAGGCTTGAGGACGACAGTTCGGCCACAAACGATGCAGCTTTATACCAGAAGCACCGGCCCAAACGAAAAAACGCGGCCTAGGCCGCGTTTTTCGTACAAGGGACGACGACTCAGTTCTTGGCTTTGTCGACGATCTTGTTGGCACCGATCCACGGCATCATGGAGCGCAGTTGCTCGCCGATGACTTCGATACCGTGAGCGGCGTTGTTACGACGCTTGGCGGTCATCGAAGGGTAGCCGGTTGCGCCTTCGCTGATGAACATTTTGGCGTATTCGCCGTCCTGAATACGTTTCAGGGCGTTGCGCATGGCCTGACGGGATTCGGCGTTGATCACTTCCGGGCCAGTCACGTACTCACCGTACTCGGCGTTGTTGGAGATCGAGTAGTTCATGTTGGCGATACCGCCTTCGTACATGAGGTCAACGATCAGCTTCAGTTCGTGCAGGCACTCGAAGTAGGCCATTTCCGGCGCGTAGCCAGCTTCAACCAGAGTTTCGAAACCGGCTTTCACCAGTTCAACGGTACCGCCACACAGAACGGCTTGTTCGCCGAACAGGTCGGTTTCGGTCTCGTCCTTGAAGGTGGTTTCGATGATGCCGGTACGACCGCCACCGACGCCAGCAGCGTAGGACAGTGCGACGTTCTTGGCGTTGCCCGAGGCGTCCTGGTAGATCGCGATCAGGTCAGGGATACCGCCGCCTTTGACGAACTCGGAACGCACGGTGTGGCCCGGAGCTTTCGGCGCGATCATGATCACGTCGAGGTCGGCACGCGGAACAACCTGGTTGTAGTGAATCGCGAAGCCGTGGGAGAAGGCCAGAGTGGCGCCTTTCTTGATGTTCGGCTCGATTTCGTTCTTGTACAGCGAGGACTGGAACTCGTCCGGGGTGAGGATCATGACCAGGTCGGCAGCGGCAACAGCGGAAGCCACGTCGGTCACTTTCAGGCCGTGAGCTTCGGCTTTGGCAACGGTGGCCGAACCTTTACGCAGACCGACGGTAACGTCGACACCGGAGTCTTTCAGGTTGCACGCCTGAGCGTGGCCCTGGGAGCCGTAACCGATGATGGCAACTTTCTTGCCCTGGATGATCGACAGGTCGCAGTCTTTATCGTAGAAAACTTTCATGAATTTCCCCTTATATCCGGCCGTTCAGGCCATGCGCTAATTTGGTTTAGATGCTGAGTACTTTGTCGCCGCGAGCAATGCCGGTCACGCCGCTACGGACGGTTTCCAGAATCGATGCGGTGCCGATGGACTGAATGAAGCTGTCGAGCTTGTCGCTGGTACCGGTCAACTGAACGGTATACACGCTGGCGCTGACGTCGACGATCTGCCCACGGTAGATATCGGTAGTGCGTTTGATCTCGGCGCGCTGGGCGCCAGTGGCCTTGACCTTGACCAGCATCAGTTCACGCTCGATGTGAGCGCTTTCCGACAGGTCCACCAGCTTGACCACTTCGATCAGCTTGTTCAGGTTTTTGGTGATCTGCTCGATCACTTCATCGTGGCCCACGGTGGTCAGCGTCAGACGCGACAGGGTCGGGTCTTCGGTCGGGGCCACGGTCAGGCTTTCGATGTTGTAGTTGCGCTGCGAGAACAGGCCGACTACGCGAGACAGAGCGCCGGGTTCGTTTTCCAGAAGCAGGGAAATAATGTGCCGCATGATTAAGTACGCTCCGTCTTGCTCAGCCACATATCGCGCATGGAGCCGTCTTTGATCTGCATCGGGTAGACGTGCTCGCTGGTGTCGACCGCAACATCGATGATCACCAGGCGATCCTTCATGGCGAACGCTTCGGCCATCTTCGACTTCAAATCTTTCGATTCGGTGATGCGTACGCCAACGTGGCCGTAGGCTTCAGCCAGCTTGATGAAGTCGGGCAGCGATTCCATGTAGGAGTGCGAGTGACGGCTGCCGTAGCTCATGTCCTGCCACTGGCGAACCATGCCCAGCACACCGTTGTTGAGGATGACGATCTTCACCGGCAAGCCGTATTGCAGGCAGGTCGACAGCTCCTGGATGTTCATCTGGATACTGCCTTCGCCGGTGACGCAGGCAACGTCATCGTCCGGGAAGCTCAGTTTGATGCCCATCGCTGCTGGCAGACCGAAGCCCATCGTGCCCAGACCACCGGAGTTGATCCAGCGGTTCGGCTTGTTGAACGTGTAGTACTGCGCGGCAAACATCTGGTGCTGACCAACGTCGGAGGTCACAAAGGCGTCGCCTTTGGTCACTTCGCAGAGGGTTTCGATCACGGTCTGCGGCTTGATCTTGCTGCCGTCGCCCTTTTCATAAGGGAACAGGCCGCGATCACCGCGCCATTCATCCACCTGCTTCCACCAGCTGGCTACGGACTCCTTGTTCGGGGTCTCGCCGATTTCCTTGAGAATCGCGACCATTTCGGTCAGGACGCTGTCGACCGGACCCACGATTGGCACGTCGGCCTTGATGGTCTTGGAAATCGACGCCGGGTCGATGTCGATGTGGATGATCTTGGCGTTCGGGCAGAATTTCGCCGGGCCGTTGATCACCCGATCGTCGAAGCGTGCGCCCACTGCGAGGATCACGTCGGCATGGTGCATCGCCAGGTTCGCGGTGTAGCTGCCGTGCATGCCGAGCATGCCGATGAACTGGCGGTCAGTGCCAGGGAATGCGCCCAGACCCATCAAGGTGTTGGTCACCGGCAGGTTGAGCATTTTTGCCAGCTCGGTCAGTTGCGCGGAGCCATTGCCGAGGATTACACCGCCGCCGGAGTACAGCACCGGGCGCTTGGCCGCCAACAACATTTCTGCTGCTTTGCGGATCTGCCCGGAGTGACCGCGAACGGCCGGGCTGTAGGAGCGCAGCTTGGCTTTTTTCGGAAAAACGTATTCGAACTTTTCGGCCGGGTTGGTCATGTCTTTCGGGATGTCGACCACGACCGGGCCCGGACGACCGGATTGCGCCAGGTAGAAGGCCTTCTTCATGACTTCCGGGATTTCCGAAGCGTGCTTGATCATGAAGCTGTGCTTCACGATCGGCCGGGAGATACCGATCATGTCGGTTTCCTGGAACGCGTCGGTGCCGACCATGGTGCTTGGCACCTGACCGGAAATGATCACCATCGGAATCGAGTCCATATAGGCGGTGGCGATACCGGTGATGGCGTTTGTGGCGCCTGGACCGGAAGTCACCAATACCACGCCGGCTTTACCGGTGGCACGGGCGTAGCCGTCAGCCATATGGGTCGCCGCTTGTTCGTGACGAACCAGGATGTGGGTCACTTCCGGTTCTTTGAACAGGGCATCGTAAACATGCAGGAGAGCACCACCCGGGTACCCGTAGATATATTTGACGCCTTCGTCACGCAAAAAGCGGACGAGCATCTCACCGCCAGATAAAAGCTCCACGTTGTTCACCTCTAAAACGCCAGAATACCGTCCACAAAAAAGGGGCGGGTCTTAATAGGTTTACTTCTCGGCAGAGCATGAGCGACGGTGGTCGCCGACTACGTCAGCACTGACTGAGCAAGTATTGGGAACGTCCCAAGTGTTGCGGGCCTTTCCCACCCAGCGCGAGGTAACGCGTTGCGGGTGTAACAGGTCGGCGCGGATGTGCGCCTCATGATCTACCGAGTGGGTCTGCTTCTGGCAGTCCCTCTACAGCGGACTTTGGATTCTTCTGTTTCGCCCTCTGCAAGTCAAGTCGTCTGTGTGGTTAATTGTGGGTAAGCACATGAGAACGCAAGAAAAAACCTGAAAAGCGCTACTCTGTTAGCGTCAATTGCGCATTTTTGCCAAGGAATCAGCATGCGAACGCTCCTCCTCACTCTGCTGATCGGCCTCAGCCCATGGTGCTCGGCCGCTCAAATCTACAAATGGGTCGATGCCCAAGGCGTCACGCATTTCGATGCACAACCGCCGCAGGGCCAACCGGCGACGACCGTACAGACGCCCTCCTCACCCGCGCCGAAAGCTGCGCCGATGCCGGGCGGTGGCATCCTTGGCGATCAGAAGGCGATCGATGCCAAGGTGAAGAAACAGGTCGCCGAGCAGCAGGCGCAGCTCAAGGCGTTTTGCGAACAGGCGCGCACAAACCTGGCGCAACTGCAGAACAATCCGCGCTTGCGTGAGGAGATTGAGGGGGATTTGCGCAGGCTCGACGATACACAGCGTCAGGAACGCATCGTCGAAGCGAAGAAGCAGATTGCCGAGAACTGCCAGTAGGCCTGGCAGTTTCCAGTTTAGTTCAGCGGGACGCAGTGATCAGCAGGTCGAACTCTTTGAGCAGCACCTGCAACTGCCGATCCTTGCCGCCAAGGTTGCGCTGGGCGAAGACCATTTCCGCCATTTCCTGAATGCCCGAGGCATTCGGCAGCGGCAGATCCTGCTCAAGGATCATCTTCATGCGCGGCAGGAAGATCCATTGCAGCCATTGCTCGAAGTCCAGCGTGTCGACCGAAAACGGCTCGACACTGCTCAGCGCTTCGGCGGACGGCTGAACTTCATCCCACCAACCCTGGGTGCGCAGCTCGCGTTCGATCAGCAACAGCTGATCGGCGATTTTCGGGAAGCGCACATCCATCACAGGGAAACCTTGGCCTTCTGACGGGCCAGTGCGGCGCCGGCGGAATCGCCTTGTTTCTCACGAGACTGAGCGATGATTTCCCACAGGCTGGCTTGCAGATCCGGACGACCGTTGGCCATGGTCAGCGCACGACGGGCAAATTGCTCGGCTTGCGGCGCATCGCCCTGGGCCATACGTACTTGCGCCAAACGGTACAGCACTTGTGGCTCACGGGGGGCGACACGTTGCGCCCGCTCCAGGCTGGAAGAAGCGCCGTTGAGGTCGCCGCCGGCCTGTTGCTGTTGCGCGGTGGTCAGCAAGGCGAGTACCGGACCGTCCAGTTGCTCATCCGCCGACAGGCCACCGCCACTGCTGGCCGAAGGAATGCCACTTGGCGTCGACGGCATGCTGTAGCTGCCGGAGTTGATCGGCGCCGACTCAACCGCCGATGGGTTGTACGGCCCCGACGTAATGCCTCCGGATGCAGGCCCCGGGACGATCGGCGAAGAGCTGATCGGTGTCGACACTGCCGCACCGCCGCCCGGCACCATCACCACTACGCCGGTATCGCCTTGCGGAATCGCCTGAGGCTGGCCCTGCACCGGGCGCTTGACCGTGGTCTGGCGAAAACCGCCATTGGCGCCGATGCGTTCGCTGTTGGACACGGCCGTGCCCGAATCCACCACGGGAATCGAACCACGCTGTACGGTGGAGCAGCCGCTGAGCAAAGCCACGGCGGTCACCGCTGGAATCAACCACTTGTTCACTTGAAACCCTCTTTGCTTAATTCATCCAGCCCTTGACCCAGTCCATCACCGATTCCGGCGAGGCAGGTGTTTCGCTTGCACACGCGGCGCCGGGTGGCGGCTCGCTGCCGCGAATATACGGCATCTGTACCGCGCCGGGGCAGTTGGCATCCGAACCCTGGCCGGTGCGCGAATCGACCCAGGCCTGCACGACGTTGTCCGGCTGCGGCATGTCCAGCGGCAGCGGATCGGCCTTGCGCATGAAACTGGTCCAGACCTGCAACGCACCGGTGGCCCCGGTGAACGGCGTCTTGCCGTTGTCGTCGCGGCCCAGCCAGACCACTGCCAGCAGATCCTGACTGAAACCGGCAAACCAGCTGTCGCGCGAATCGTTACTGGTACCGGTCTTGCCCGCCAGCGTCAGGGTCTTGGGCAGCACGTTGTAAACCGAACTGCCGGTACCTTCACGCATCACCCGCTGCATGGCGTTCTGGATCAGGTAAATCGAGGCAGGGTCGAAGCGCTGTTCGATCTGGAACGGATAACGCTTGAGCGGCTCGCCCTCGGCCGTCAGCACGCTGCGAATGCCGCGCATCGGCGTATTGAAACCACCGTTGGCCAGCGTCTGATACATGGTCGCCACTTCGATCGGCGTCATGCCGCCGGCACCGAGCAGCATCGACGGGAACGCCGGGAATTCACGAGTAACGCCGAGGCGACCCACGGTCTTGAGCACATTCGGCACACCGACTTCCAGGCCCAGACGCGAGGTCGACAGGTTGTAGGAATGCGCCAGGCCCTGATAGAGGAACACCGTACCGTGGGAGCGGCGATCGTAGTTCTGCGGTTTCCACACCTGACCGTTGGCGCCCTTGACCGACAGTGGATCGTCCGACAGCCAACTGGTCAGCGTGTACTGGCTCGGCTTCTCAAGCGCAGTCAGATACACCGCCGGTTTGATCAAAGAACCAATCGGGCGCACCGCATCCAGTGCACGGTTGAACCCGGCGTAGCTGGCCTGGCGGCTGCCGATCATCGCCTGGACTTCACCGGTTTCCGGGTTGGTCACGACCATCGCCGCTTCGACGTCATCCGAGCCCTTGCGCCCGGCCAGACGCTTGAACGTGTCGTTGACCGAGGCTTCGGCTTTCATCTGCAGAATCGGGTCGAAACTGGTGAAGATGCGCAGGCCTTCTTCGGTCAAGTCTTCGTCGCGGTAGTCTTCGCGCAACTGACGTTTGACCAGGTCGATGAAGCCCGGGAACGAGCTGTCGGCGAGCTTGCCGCGAGTCGTCACGCCGAGCGGCATTTTCTTCGCCGCTTCGACCTGTTCGGGGGTTGCCACGCCTTGCTGCGCCAGCACGTCGAGGACCAGATTACGCCGCTCCAGCGCGCGCTCCGGGTTGCGACGCGGGTTGTAGTAGGACGGCCCCTTGACCATGCCGACCAGCAACGCCACTTGATGCAGTTTCAGCTCGGACAATGGCTGGCCGAAGAAGAACTGGCTGGCCAGACCGAAACCGTGCACCGCACGCTGGCCGTCCTGACCGACAAAGACTTCGTTGAGGTAGGCCTCAAGAATTTCCTTCTTGTCGTAATGCAGTTCGAGCAGCAACGCCATCATCGCTTCGGTGAGCTTGCGGGTCAGGCTGCGTTCGCTGGTCAGGTAGAAGTTCTTCACCAACTGCTGGGTCAGCGTACTGCCGCCCTGGGTCATCTTGCCGCCGGAGGTGTTGATCCACACGGCGCGGGCGATCGATTTCGGCGACACGCCCCAGTGGCTGTAGAAGTCGCGGTCTTCGACGGCGATCAGGGTTTCGAGCAAGTACGGCGGCACCTGATCGAGTTTGATCAGGATGCGGTCTTCGAGATTTTTCGGGTAAATGCCGCCGATCATCAGCGGCTCGAGGCGCACCACCGACAGCTTCGAACCGTTGGTCGCGGACAGCTCAGCAACGTAATCGCCGGAGAAGCGCACGCGAACCGGTTGCGGTTTCTCAAGGCCTTCATAGAACTGGAAGCCACGGGTGTTCAGGTCAACCGTATTGCCGCTGACGGCGGCGGCGCCGGGGCCGTTGCTCACGGCTTCGCGGCGATAGCCGAGGGCATCGAGTTCGGTGAGGAAATCGTCCTTGCTGAGCTTCTGTCCGACGAACAGCTCGAGCGGGCGCGCGTACACCTTGGCCGGGATGGTCCAGCGCTTGCCGGAGAACTTCTCCTGCACCACGGCATCGAGGTAAACGGCGAAGCCGGCCAGCACTACAAGGCCGACCAGGCTGAGTTTAATGGCCCAGCTCAACCATGGGCTGAGGCCCTTGGCTGGTGGTTTTTTCTTGGTACGGGGGGATCGGGATCGAGTCATGGCGGCGGATTATACGCACTTTATCGATCCTCAACAGGCACGCGCGGAGGTTTGCGTCAGGCGGGCAAGCAGCCATAATGGCCGCCTCGAATTCCCCCGCCTCTGAAGGATCGCCCGTGAGCCAGTCCCTGATCGCTGCCCTGCAAAACCCGGCCCTCTACCCGCATCCCGTCGAAGGATTTCAGGTCATCGAAACCCACATTTCGTGGGTGATTCTCACCGGCCCCTTTGCCTATAAAGTGAAGAAGCCGGTGAATTTCGGCTTCCTCGACTTCACCAGCCTCGACGCCCGTGCGCATTTCTGCGCTGAAGAGCTGCGTCTGAACCAGCGTCTGACCGCTGATTTGTATCTGGACGTGTTGCCAATCACCGGCAGCGTCGAGGCACCACAACTGGGCGGCGACGGCCCGGCTATCGAATACGTGCTGAAAATGCGCCAGTTCCCCCAGAGCGGCTTGCTCAGCACCCTGCAAGCCAATGGCGAACTGACCACTCAGCACATCGATGCGTTGGCCGAACAGATCGCCCATTTCCATCTCAACGCCCCGAAAGTCCCGGCCGAACACGACGCCGGCACGCCGGACAGCGTGATGGCGCCGGTCGCGCAAAACTTCGAGCAGATCCTGCCGTTCCTCAGCGACAAAAACGACCTGCTGCAACTCGATGCCCTGAAAGCCTGGGCCGAAAGCAGCTTTGAGCGCCTCAAGCCCCTGTTCGCCCAGCGCAAGTCACAAGGTTTCACCCGTGAATGCCACGGCGACATCCATTTGGGCAACGCCACGGTCATCGACGGCAATGTGGTGATCTTCGACTGCATCGAGTTCAACGAGCCGTTCCGTTTTACTGACGTCTGGGCCGACACCGGTTTCCTCGCCATGGACCTGGAAGAC
Organism: Pseudomonas sp. Sample_20; assembly: GCF_004307585.1. Lineage (NCBI taxonomy): Bacteria > Pseudomonadati > Pseudomonadota > Gammaproteobacteria > Pseudomonadales > Pseudomonadaceae > Pseudomonas > Pseudomonas sp. Sample_20. The sequence goes on from NZ_RCOA01000028.1 coordinate 11,184, forward strand.
CGTGGCCTGAAGTCACTGGCGCGTCGCCTCATCAGCCAGTACCTGGAACTGACCGGCGACTATGAGGGCCTGGAGGTGCTGAACTTCTATAAAGCCTACCGCGCGCTGGTGCGGGCCAAGGTGGCATTGTTCAGCATGCCGGCCGACGCGACTGCGGTGCAGCGCGCCACCACCCTGCGCCAGTACCGCAACTACGCCAACCTGGCGGAAAGCTACAGCACCATTCCTTCGCGCTTCATGGCCATTACCCACGGTGTTTCCGCAGTCGGCAAGAGCCATGTGGCCATGCGCCTGGTCGAAGCGCTGGGGGCGATTCGCCTGCGTTCCGATGTCGAGCGCAAGCGCCTGTTTGGTGAGCAGACCGTTGCCAACGATGTGCAGGCGGGCATTTACAGCGCCGATGCCAGCACTGCGACCTACGCGCGCCTGCATGAAATCGCCGAGGTGATCCTGCACGCCGGCTTCCCGGTGGCGATTGACGCGACTTACCTCAAGCGTGAGCAGCGCGACAACGCGGCGAAGATTGCCGAAGCTACTGGCACGCCGTTTTTGATCCTCGACTGCAACGCCCCGCAAGCCGTGATCGAGAGCTGGCTGGCGATGCGTCAGGCCGACCAGAAGGATCCGTCCGACGCCACCCTCGCCGTGATCGAAGCGCAACAGGCCAACCGCGAAGCGCTGACGCCGGAGGAAATTCTGCGCAGCAAACGCGTGCAGACCAATGAATCCGGCACGCTGGACACTGTGGTCGCGCAAATCCGTCAGCGCCTGCCGGGTCTGTAAAAAACTATTTCGGCCGTGAAGCCCTCGCTCGCTTCACGGCCGTCAAATAGTGGCACTATACTGGCGTCATAAAACCAACAGGTGATCTGACATGAGCCAGCCAAAACTGCTCGACACTCCGCTTTACGCCCTGCTGCACAAAGACGACATCGCAGGCTTCAACAAGGAACGCCCACTGGATGGTCCGATCGACATGGTCGGCGGCGATTTCCGGGGCCTCGACCTGCGCGAGCTGAACGCCGACGGCGTGGATTTACGCGATGCGTACTTCCGCTCCGCCGATTTGCGCGGCATCGACTTCCGCAAGGCTTCGCTCGAAGGCGCCAGCCTGGCCCATGCGCAGATTTCCGGGGCGTACTTTCCGCCGGAGCTGAGTGCTGACGAGATTCTGATGTCGATGAATTTCGGCACGCGGTTGCGCTATCGCACCCGCTGAAATCTGGAAATCTTCCTGACGCCACGCCTTTCCCCTGTGGGAGCGAGCCTGCTCGCGAAGGCGTAGTGTCAGTGGGTATCGATTGTTTCTGATACGCCCTCTTCGCGAGCAGGCTCGCTCCCACATTGTTAACCGCCTAACTCGCTTCCCTCTGCGCTCGCAGGTCTTTCACTCCCCTTTCTTAGAAGCTTTTGCGTCGAATCCGACCAAACAACCACGCTTTTCCTACTGATGGCTACACTGCTGAGAAGCTCGCCCACGCACCATTCGGCCGTCGCAAGGAGGCTTGATGAATGATGAACTGCAACACCTGAAAAATCTTGGCAAGACATCGGCGCAATGGCTGCATGCCGTGGGCATCCACAGCGCCTCGGACTTGCGTCGCCTCGGTGCAGTGGATGCCTACCGGGCCGTGCGTACTCGGGGGTTTCGCGCATCGAAGGTGTTGTTGTATGCGATCGAAGGCGCGTTGATGGACGTGCACTGGAACGACATCCCCGCCGAGCGCAAGGACGCCTTGAACAAACAGCTCGAAGCCATTTCCGCGCGCCACAAGAACTGAACAGGCGCTGACGCCATGTATTTACTGGGGGAACAATCGGCCCACGCCGACGCATTGATCAATCGCTTGCAGAGTATTCCCGGGCAGTGGCTGCAGGATTTGTCGCCGTGCGCGCCGGTCATCGAGCTGGAGGCAACGGACGATCTGTTTGCACAGTTGCCGGAAGATCAGTTGTTTCTGCTGAGCGAGGGCGTGGTGCATGGCTGCATCGCGGGCCGTGCGCTGTTCTACTGGCAGGAAGGTGATCTGCTCGGCCTGCAACGTGGCGAGCAATGGAGCGACTGTCGCATTTGCAGCGACAGCGCTGTGCGCCTGGTGCCCTATGGGCGCGCTGAGGTTTTGCAGCATCTGTATGCCGACCCTGATCGATCGGAGCAGTTGCTGAGCTATCTGCTCGGGCAAATGGCGCTGCTCGCCCATGCCGTGGCCGAGCTGAAACCTCGGGAGTTTCGTAGCACCAACGGCTTCAAACGCGTTGAGGCGGGCGCCGTGCTGATTCAACAGGGCGATGCAGCGGATCATGTCTTTGTGATTATTGACGGGCATGCCGAGGCGTTCCTCGACGGGCACAAGGTAGGCGACGTGGCCAAGGACGAGATTTTCGGCGCCATGGCGTTGTTTACCGGCGAGCCGCGCAACGCCACGGTAGTGACGTCCGAGCCGAGCACGGTGATGTTGATTCCTGGTGATCAGTTTTTGAGCATGACTCGCAGCAATCCGAAGATCGCGCACAGCCTGATTGAGGGGATGGCTCGACGCATCGGCCAGTTGAATCGCCAGATCACGCAGTTGACGACGCAGCGCACCTAGCGCAAAGCCCTTTATTCACAGGGCCTCACCACCGCTCGCAAAACTAAATTACAGATTTGCAAAATCAGCGGTTGACGCGGTAATGAGAATCGCTATGATTATCACAACTGGTCGCGAGATCAGTCGATATTCTGAAAAGCCCTTGGTTCGGACTCTCAGATTATCTCCTCATCAGGCTAATCACGGTTATTTGACCCGGTTTTTTACCGGGTCTTTTTTTGCCTGTGGAAAAGTCATTTAGCGAATTGCTGGCGCATCTGCTCGCAGTAATCCGGCTTCGGCGTGGCCGGCGTGTACCAGACGTAATCGGCCATCGCCGCCGATACCGCAGCGCCCTGCTCGGCCAGCATCAATACGATCGGCGCCTTGCCAGCGCCGAGATCCGACAGATGCAGCGGCACGCCAACATCCTTGCGCGCATGCCAGGCACCGGCCAGCAGAATCGAAGGCATCGGCGCCGCCAGCATGCGTTCGGCCATGCGTCGATCACGCTGTTGCTGAATTGCCAACATCGCCGGCATCTGTGATTCGGGCAGCAAGCCGCAGTGGGATTCACTGATTTGCCCAAGCAAAGTTTTTTTAACCGACAGCGAATTGCTGCGCGGACCGTTCAGAGCAGGTGGATTGCGGTAAAACGCACGGATTTCGCTGTCATCGAGATTGGCCGCCAGCAGCGGATATGGCTGCGACAGGGCAAAGCGCACGATCGGCCCGTAAAGATTCCAGTCCCAGCCCTCCTGCCAGGCCAATGCCGCAGGCAAATCAGCCGCGACGGACTTCGACTGGCGCAGCGCATCGACTTTCGCTTGTTGATCCGGCGTGAGCATTTCCAGCAGCAGACTGCCTTGCGCTCGCTGCTCGCCGAGCGACTGCAACAGCCACAACTGTGCGGCATGGTGATCGGCGTTGTCGTGCTGCTCACCGATGATCAAACGCTCAGGCTCAGCCAGACGCGTCAGCAATTGCTGCGCCGTAAGTACCTCGCCGCTGCGCAGATCGCGAATATCGGCGCCCACCGGCGGAGCCGCCACGTGCTGACAGCCCGCGAGCAACACCAGCGCCAACAACCACAATCCACGCATGCGACACCTCGATGATGATTCAGCGGGCGATGATCAGCGGATGCCCACGCTCCGGGTGCGGTTGCACCAAAACCTCCAGGCCGAACACTGCTTTAAGCGTATCCGGACGCAGCACCTGCTGCGGAGTATCCAGCGCAACCGGGCTTCCCTCCTCCAGCAACAGCACACGATCACAATAGCGTGCCGCCAGATTCAGATCATGCAGGATCACCAGCACCGCCGCACCGCGATCGGCGAACTCGCGCACCGCCTGCAAGGTGGTGTGCTGATGCAGCGGATCGAGCATCGACGTCGGTTCGTCGAGCAACAGGGTTTGCCCGGCCTGACCCGGCCAGAGTTGCGCCAGCACCCGCGCCAGATGCACGCGCTGACGCTCGCCACCGGACAACGCCAGATAACTGCGCCCACTCAGGTGCCCGGCGTCGGCGGCGGCCAGCGCTGCCGCGACAATCTCGTCGTCGCGCACGCGCCCGGTCTGGTACGGCAAACGGCCCATGCCGACGACCTCCTCCACGGCGAAGGCAAAATCCAGCGTCGAAACCTGCGGCAACACCGCCAGTCGTTGTGCCCGCTGCGTTCCGCTCAAGTGGCTCAAAGTCTGACCATCGAGCGAGACATTGCCGTCGCTGGCGGGCAACTCACCACACAATGCGCCAAGCAACGTGCTCTTGCCGGCGCCGTTCGGTCCCAGCACGCCAAGCACTTGACCGGGTTCGAGCCCGAGCGTAACCCCACTGAGCACAGCCTTACGGCCACGGCGGACATGCAGATTGTGCGCAGACAACATCAGGCACGCCCTCGCAGCAGCAGATAAAGGAAGAACGGCGCACCGATAAACGCGGTGACAATGCCGATCGGCAACTCCGCCGGCGCCAGCGCAAGGCGCGCCACCAGATCGGCGAGCAATAACAGGCTCGCACCCGCCAAAACCGAGGCTGGCAACAGAACTTTGTGATCGGGGCCGGCCAGCAGGCGCACCAGATGCGGCACCACCAGCCCGACAAAACCGATCATGCCCGCCGCCGCCACCGCCGCGCCGACACCCAGCGCTGTACAGAACACCAGTTCGCGCTTGAGCCGTTCGACATCGATGCCCAGATGACCGGCCTCGGATTCACCGAGCAACAAGGCATTCAATGCCTTGGCCCGACGCGGCAGCCACAGCGCCACGCCGATGGTGATGATCAGCAGAGGCCAAAGTCGCGCGTAACTGGCGCCGTTGAGGCTGCCCAGGTTCCAGAACGTCAGGGTGCGCAGCGTGGCGTCATCGGCCAGATAAGTGAACAGACCGACCGCCGAACTGGCCAGCGCCGTCAGCGCGATACCGGCCAGCAACATGGTCGCCACATGGGTCTGACCGTTGCGCCGGCCCAGCCGATAGACCAGCGCCGTCACTCCAAGTCCGCCAAGAAACGCACACACCGACAACAGATATGGCCCGAACCACTCCGGCAGGCCGCCAAAGAACGAGCCGCCGACAATCGCAATCGCCGCGCCGAGTGCCGCGCCACTGGACACCCCGACCAGCCCCGGATCGGCCAGCGGATTACGAAACAGACCCTGCATCGCCACCCCGGACAGCGCCAGCACGCCGCCGACCGCCAAGCCGAGCAAGGTTCGCGGCAGGCGGATCTGGCCGAGAATCAGCTCGGCCTGCTCCAATCCTTGCGGCGCCAACGGCACGCCGATCAGACGCAGCGCCGCGCGCAAGGTATCGAACAGCGGCAGGCTCACCGGCCCCAGCGCCAGCGACAGCCAGATCGCCAGCAGACACAGCAATGTCAGGCCGATAAACAAGCCACGGGGTTTGACCAGTGTGGTCATTGGCCGCCCTTGGCCGGGTAGAAGCCGTCAGTCAGGGTTTGCAAAGCAGCCGGCAACCGCGGCCCGAGACCGCCCACCAGCAGCGTCGGATCCAGCTCCATCACCCGCCCGCTCTTCGCCGCGCGGCTGGAATTGAGGATCGGGTTTTCCTTGAACAATGCCGCTTTTGCGGCCTCGCCGGTCAGCGCACGGTCAGCGAACACCAGCACTTCGGGATCGAGGCTGGCGAGGGATTCGACAGAAAACGGTTTGTAGCCGGTATGCGTCGCAAGGTTGTGCCCGCCGGCTTGTTGCAGCAACCAATCGGCGGCGGTGTCCTTGCCGGCGATCAACGGCTTGCCGCCGGCATGCCCAAGCAACAGCAACACGCCGGGGGCTTTCTGCGTGGTCTGCACTTGGGCAACGCGCGCTTTCTGCGCCTGGAGCTGCTGTTGATAACTCTGCAGTAGCTGCGCCGCCTGGTTTTGTGCGCCGAGCAACTGGCCCAGATGGGTGACATTCTTTTCCAGTGTCGGCAGATCAGGCTGGGCTGAAAACAACTCGACCTTGACCTTGGCCGCTTTGACTTGCGCCAGAACCGGCGGCGGCCCCATTTCTTCGGTACCGATCAGAATGTCCGGGCGCAGGCTCAATATGCCTTCGGCCGACAGGCTGCGCTGATAACCAATACTCGGCAGCGCCTGCAACGATTGGGGATGCTGACTGGTGGTGTCGACCCCAACCAGTTTTGACTCGCCACCCAGCGCGCTGACCCATTCCGACAGCGCGCCGCCAGCGCTGACCCAGCGTTGCGGTAAATCCGCTGCGCTCGCCTGATGGCTGAGAAAAAGGCCGACGCACAGTACGGCAACGCGGGTTTTCAGGCGCATACGCAGCTTCCTTGAACAAGGTTTCCCGGGCATCGGCGCAGCGAGCCAAGTATCCTCGGCAACGGCCAGACTCCCTGTGGGAGAAGGTCGCCATTTGATAATTGTTTGCATTTGAACGTCAAGCTCGGACATATCCAGACACGAGCGGACATTTGAGGATAGCCATGAAGTTTCTCTGCGCCGGCAGCGATCTGGCCGAAGGTGGCAGTCGCGGTTTCGAAATTGAAGGCAAAAAGCTGTTTGCCGTGCGTCGTGGCGGCAAGGTGTTTGTCTATTTCAATCGCTGCCCGCATCGCGGCGTCGGGCTGGAATGGCAGCCCGACCAGTTTCTCGACCCAAGCAACAGCCTGATCCAGTGCGCCACACATGGTGCACTGTTTCTGATCGAGGACGGCGAATGCGTCGCCGGCCCCTGCGCCGGGCAGTCGCTCACGGCAATTGAATGCCGGGAAGATACACAAGGCGTGTGGGTCGACGTTTAACCGTTTAGCCGCACGTCGAGTCGGCGGTCGATGACCATTTCTTCGTGGTCAAGGCGCACACCGTAGGCCAACACCTCAACACCGCAGGCGACCGCTTCACGCAGCGCCTCGGCGTAAGCCCAATCGATTTCCTCGGCCGGGCGCACGGCATCGATGCCGGTGAGGTTCACGCAGTACAACTGCACCGCCCGAATGCCGTCGCGCGCCAGATGCGCCAGCTCGCGCAGATGTTTGGCGCCGCGCTGGGTCACCGCATCGGGAAACGCCGCCACCGCCGTACCGTCGAAGCCCAAGGTGACGCTTTTCACTTCGACATACGCCGGGCCGCTGGGGTATTCGAGGCGGAAGTCGATGCGGCTTTTTTCCTGCCCATAGGCAACCTCACGCTTCAACGCGGTAAAGCCGTTCAACTCGGTAATCACGCCAGCCTGCAAGGCTTCCTCCACCAAGCCGTTGGCGCGCCCGGTGTTGACGCAAAACAGCCGGCCCTGCGGGGTTTCGCCAATTTCCCAAGTGCCGGGCAATTTGCGTTTCGGGTCATTGGAGCGACTGAACCAGACCTGCCCGCCCTCGACCTGGCAATTGAGCATCGAACCGGTGTTGGGGCAGTGAATGGTCAGCAATTCGCCGCTAACGGTCTCGATATCGGCGAGAAAACGCTTGTATCGGCGAATCAGCCGCGCTTCTTCCAGAGCAGGATAAAAGCGCATCAGCCTTGCCAGCTCTTCAAGCCGCGCGCGATGCGCTCAACCGCTTCCTGTAAACGTGCGAGGTTTTGTGTGTAAGCGAAGCGCACGTGATGGCTGGCCTGATAACGACCGAAATCCAGTCCCGGCGTAAAGGCAACGTGCTCGGTTTCGAGGAAATGTCGGCAGAACGCGAAGGCATCACCGCCGAAACGGCTGATATCGGCGTACAGATAAAACGCACCTTCCGGCTCAACGGCGATGTTGAAACCAAGTTCACGCAGCGCCGGCAGGAGGAAGTCGCGACGGCGCGCAAACTCGGCGCGGCGCTCTTCGAGAATCGCGATGGTGGCTGGCTCGAAACAGGCCAGCGCCGCGTATTGCGCCATGCTCGGCGCACTGATGTAGAGGTTCTGCGCGAGTTTTTCCAGCTCGCTGACCGCCGCGTCCGGCGCGACCAGCCAGCCCAGGCGCCAACCGGTCATGCCGAAATACTTGGAGAAACTGTTGAGGACAAAAGCGTTGTCATCGACTTCCAGCACACTGGCGGCATCAGTGCCGTAGGTCAGGCCGTGGTAGATCTCATCCACCACCAAGTGCCCGTGCCTGGCCTTGATCGCTGTGGATAATCCGCCCAGTTCATCGCGGGTCAGCAAAGTACCCGTCGGGTTGGCCGGCGAAGCGACAAGGGCGCCGACACTGTCGTGATCCCAATGCCGCTCGACCAGATCCGGGGTCAGTTGATAACGCACCTCCGGCCCGACCGGCACCAATTGCGCCGCGCCTTCGACCAGCCGCAAGAAATGCCGATTGCACGGGTAGCCCGGGTCGGCGAGCAGCCAGTGTTTACCCGGATCGACCAACAGGGCACTGGCCAGCAACAGCGCGCCGGAGCCGCCCGGCGTGATCAGAATCCGTCGTGGGTCGATATTCAGGCCGTAACGCGATTGGTAGAAACCGGCGATCGCCTCGCGCAGTTCGGGAATGCCACGGGCGGCGGTGTAGCGGGTCTTTCCCGCCGTCAACGCAGCTTGTCCGGCGCGAATGATCGGCTCGGCGGTGGTGAAGTCCGGCTCGCCGATTTCCAGATGGATCACGTCGTGGCCTTCGGCCTGCAATTCATTGGCCCGCGCCAGCAGCGCCATCACATGGAACGGTTCGATCGCACGACTGCGCGCACTGTAGGGGCCCATTGGAATGCCTTCGACGGAAAAAAGAGACGATTCTACCTGTCTGCCGGAACGAGCGAGAACCCGTGGAGGTCACAGCCTCAAGAACGCTGGACTGTAACGATCTGAACGTACGCTCCAGGATTGACTAAAATCAGTGATTGAACAGGTCTCCCTTCCCACAGACACGGCTTGTCAGATATCTGCAAGCGCCACCCGCCGGGGGCTCGACATCCGGGAGTAGCGCAGGCTGTTTTGATCTGGTAAGTTCGCCCGCTTGCAGCCGCAGGGCCGGCAGGTGTCGGTGATGGAGCAATCCTGCGCAATGGATTACAAGAGTAGAGGCGGTCTATTTCATGTCCACCCAAGCAAAGCAACAGCAGAAAGACACGATCAGCGGCTTCGAACCTTACGTTCAGAAGGCGGGTGAAGAGTACATGGGCGCTCCAATGCGCGCGCACTTCACCAAGATCCTGAACAAGTGGAAACTGGACTTGATGCAGGAAGTCGACCGCACGGTTGGCCACATGAAAGACGAAGCGGCCAACTTCCCTGACCCGGCCGACCGTGCCAGCCAGGAAGAAGAGTTCTCCCTCGAACTGCGCGCCCGCGACCGCGAGCGCAAGCTGATCAAGAAAATCGACAAGACCCTGCAACTGATCGAAGACGAAGAATACGGCTGGTGCGAGTCCTGCGGCATCGAGATCGGCGTCAAGCGCCTCGAAGCCCGCCCGACAGCGGATCTGTGCATCGACTGCAAGACCCTGGCGGAAATCAAGGAAAAGCAGGTCGGCAAGTAATCTCGACCTGAACGAAAAACGGAGCGTGCGAACGCTCCGTTTTTGTTTCTGCTCTTCGCCTGCCGTACTTGCTTCTGCCCCTGTGGGAGCGAGCCTGCTCGCGAAAGCGTCCTTTCAGACAGCTTATTATTGCCTGACACAGCGCTTTCGCGAGCAGGCTCGCTCCCACAGGGGTAACCTGCTTAAATTCTGAATAGCCTTTATCGCCTCCATGACTGCCAAATCCCCCGCCTACATCGGCCGCTTCGCCCCCACCCCCAGTGGCCACCTGCACTTCGGTTCGCTGGTCGCTGCGTTGGCGTCTTACCTCGACGCCCGCTCCGTCGGTGGGCGCTGGCTGGTGCGCATGGAAGATCTCGATCCGCCGCGCGAAGAGCCCGGTGCGCAAGCGGCGATTCTCAAGGCGCTGGAAAGCTACGGTTTCGAATGGGACGGCGAAATGGTCCGCCAAAGCGATCGACACGCGGCTTATGCCGAAGTGCTCGACAGCCTGTTCAATCACGGTCTGGCCTACGCCTGCACCTGCTCGCGCAAACAACTGGAGCCCTATCACGGGATTTATCCGGGGTTTTGCCGCAATGCCGGGCATGAACAGCACGACGCCGCGATCCGCCTGCGCGTGCCGGAGTTGGAATACCACTTCATTGATCGCGTGCAGGGCGAATACCGTCAGCACCTGGGCCGCGACGTCGGCGACTTCGTCATCCGTCGGCGCGATGGTCTCTACGCTTATCAATTGGCGGTGGTGCTCGACGACGCTTGGCAAGGCATCACCGACATTGTGCGTGGCGCCGATCTGCTCGATTCGACGCCGCGTCAGTTGTACCTGCAAGAACTGCTCGGCCTGAAACAGCCGCGCTATCTGCACCTGCCGCTGATCACCCAGCCGGACGGCAACAAACTCGGCAAGTCCTACCGCTCGCCGCCGCTCGAGGCCGATCAGGCCACGCCGTTGCTGCTGCGGGCCTTGCGCGCGCTGGGGCAGAATCCCGGCACCGAACTGGCTCACGCTTCGCCGCGCGAACTGCTGGCCTGGGGCAGCGCGCATTGGGATGCCGACCGGATCCCGCGCACATTGACCCTGCCCGAAGCGCAACTGCAATGACGACACTTGCAGTCGCGCGCCCATCCGTTACCATCGCCGCACGTTTTCGGGCACGCGCATAAAAAAGAGAGGCCGGGATGTACATCTATCGCTTGGTCCTGCTTCTGGTCGTCGGGATCTACCTGTTCTCCCCCGCCATCATGGACTGGTGGATCGACGCGACGGGCGCCTGGTATCGCCCTTATCTGCTCTGGCTGATCCTGATTGTCGTGACCTTCATCCTGCAGAGCCAAAAAGATGCCGATGAGCTTTAGCCTGACCCAGATGATCCTGATCAGCGCCGCGTACCTGGCGGCGCTGTTCGGCGTTGCCTGGGTCAGCGAACGGGGCATGATCCCGCGCGCGATCATTCGCCACCCGTTGACCTACACCCTGTCGCTGGGGGTTTACGCCAGCGCCTGGGCGTTCTACGGCACGGTGGGCCTGGCCTATCAGTACGGTTACGGCTTTCTGTCCAGTTATCTCGGCGTGTCCGGTGCATTCCTGCTGGCGCCGGTGCTGCTCTATCCGATCCTGAAGATCACCCGCACCTATCAACTGTCGTCGCTGGCCGACCTGTTTGCCTTCCGCTTTCGCAGCACCTGGGCCGGCGCGCTGACCACGATTTTCATGCTGATTGGCGTCTTGCCATTGCTTGCCCTGCAGATTCAGGCTGTGGCCGACTCGATCGGCATCCTCACCGGCGAACGCGTGCAGAGCCGCGTGGCGCTGGCGTTCTGTGCGCTGATCATTCTGTTCACAATCTTCTTCGGTTCCCGGCATATCGCCACGCGCGAGAAACATGAAGGGCTGGTGTTCGCGATTGCCTTCGAATCGATCATCAAACTGATCGCTCTCGGCGGCGTTGGCCTGTACGCGCTGTATGGTGTGTTCGACGGCCCGCAACAGCTCGAACTGTGGCTGCTGCAAAACCAGACCGCCCTCGCCGCCCTGCACACGCCGTTGCAGGAAGGCCCGTGGCGCACGCTGTTGCTGGTGTTCTTCGCCTCGGCGATCGTGATGCCGCACATGTATCACATGACCTTTACGGAAAACCTCAACCCGCGCTCGCTGGTCAGCGCCAGTTGGGGCCTGCCGCTGTTTCTGCTGTTGATGAGTCTTGCCGTACCGCTGATTCTCTGGGCCGGGCTGAAACTCGGCGCCACCACAGACCCGGAATATTTCACCCTCGGCATCGGCATCGCCGCCAACAGCAAACCGTTGGCCTTGCTTGCCTACGTCGGTGGCCTGTCCGCCGCCAGTGGCCTGATCATCGTCACCACCCTGGCCTTGTCGGGCATGGCGCTGAACCATCTGGTGCTGCCGCTTTATCAACCGCCGGCCGAAGGCAACATCTACCGCTGGCTGAAATGGACCCGTCGGGCGCTGATCGTGGCGATCATCATGGCCGGCTTCGGCTTCTACCTGATGCTCGGCGTCGAGCAGGATCTGGCCAACCTCGGCATCGTCGCGTTCGTGGCGACCCTGCAATTTCTGCCCGGGGTGTTGTCGGTGTTGTACTGGCCCACCGCCAACCGCCGCGGCTTCATTGCCGGTCTGCTGGCGGGGATCACGGTCTGGGTGGTGACCATGCTGCTGCCGCTGGTCGGCAATCTGCAGGGTTTCTATATTCCGCTGCTGAACATGATCTACGTGCTCGACGACACCAGTTGGCACATGGCGGCCATCGCCTCGCTGGCGGCCAACGTGCTGATGTTCACCCTGATCTCACTGTTCACCAACGCCAGCCCGGAAGAAGCCAGCGCCGCCGAAGCCTGTGCGGTGGATAACGTGCGGCGCCCGCAACGCCGCGAACTGCACGCCGCCTCGCCGCAGGAATTCGCCACGCAACTGGCCAAACCGCTCGGCGCCAAGGCTGCGCAGAAAGAAGTCGAGCAAGCGCTGCGCGACTTGTATCTGCCCTTCGATGAACGCCGGCCGTATGCCTTGCGCCGGTTGCGCGACCGCATTGAGGCCAACCTGTCCGGCCTGATGGGCCCGAGCGTTGCGCAGGATATGGTGGAAACCTTCCTGCCCTATAAGGCTGGCGGCGAAAACTATGTCACCGAAGACATCCACTTCATTGAAAGCCGTCTCGAGGATTATCACTCGCGCCTCACCGGCCTGGCCGCCGAGCTCGACGCCCTGCGCCGCTACCACCGCCAGACCTTGCAGGAACTGCCGATGGGCGTCTGCTCGCTGGCCAAGGATCAGGAGATCCTGATGTGGAACAAGGCCATGGAAGAGCTGACCGGCATCGCCGCGCAGCGAGTGGTCGGTTCGCGTCTGAGTACCATCGCCAACCCGTGGAAAGAACTGCTGCAAGGCTTCATCAACCTGCCCGACGAGCATTTGCACAAACAGCATCTGGCCCTCGATGGTCAGACCCGCTGGCTGAATCTGCACAAAGCGGCAATCGACGAGCCGTTGGCCCCGGGTAACAGTGGCCTGGTGTTACTGGTCGAGGATCTGACCGAAACGCAGATGCTCGAAGACAAACTGGTGCATTCCGAACGGCTGGCCAGCATCGGCAGACTCGCAGCGGGGGTGGCCCACGAAATCGGCAACCCGATCACCGGCATCGCCTGCCTGGCGCAGAACCTGCGCGAAGAGCGTGAAGACGACGGCGAGCTGACGGAAATCAGCGGGCAGATTCTTGAGCAGACCAAACGCGTCTCGCGCATCGTCCAGTCGCTGATGAGCTTCGCCCATGCCGGCAGCCATCAGCACAACGACGAACCAGTGTGTCTGGCCGAAGTCGCGCAGGACGCCATCGGCCTGCTGGCGCTGAACCGACGCAATTTCGAAGTGCAGTTCTACAACCTGTGCGATCCCGACCATTGGGTCGAAGGCGACCCGCAACGGCTTGCCCAGGTGCTGATCAATCTGCTCTCCAACGCCCGCGACGCCTCGCCGCCGCACAGTGCGGTACGGGTCAAGAGCGAAGCCGGCGAACACACGGTCGATCTGATCGTCGAAGACGAAGGCAGTGGTATTCCGTCGAGCATCATGGACCGATTGTTCGAACCTTTCTTCACCACCAAGGATCCGGGTGAAGGCACCGGTCTGGGCCTTGCACTGGTCTATTCCATCGTTGAAGAGCATTATGGACAAATCACCATCGACAGCCCGGCTGATGTACAAAGCCAACGCGGCACCCGTATCCGGGTGACCTTACCGCGTCATGTCGAAGCGACGTCCGCTGTGAACTGAGACCGTCGAGAGTATCGAATCAATGCCGCACATTTTGATCGTCGAAGACGAAACCATTATCCGCTCCGCCTTGCGCCGCCTGCTGGAACGCAACCAGTACCAGGTCAGCGAAGCCGGATCAGTGCAGGAAGCACAAGAACGCTTCACCATTCCTACGTTCGATCTGATCGTCAGCGACCTGCGCCTGCCGGGCGCTCCGGGCACCGAGCTGATCAAGCTCGGCCAGGGCACACCGGTGCTGATCATGACCAGTTACGCCAGCCTGCGCTCGGCGGTCGACTCGATGAAAATGGGCGCGGTCGATTACATCGCCAAGCCGTTCGACCACGATGAAATGCTCCAGGCGGTTGCGCGGATCCTGCGTGATCGCCAGTCAGTGCCGGCTGCCGGCGAAGCCACGGCGAGCAAGCCTGCCGCTGGCAATGGCAAAGCTGCTGTGGATAACAGCAATGGTGAAATTGGCATCATCGGCTCCTGCCCACCGATGCAGGACCTGTACAGCAAGATCCGCAAGGTCGCGCCAACCGATTCCAACGTATTGATTCAGGGTGAGTCCGGTACCGGTAAAGAGCTGGTGGCCCGCGCTCTGCACAATCTGTCGAAACGCGCCAAGGCGCCGATGATTTCGGTGAACTGCGCGGCGATTCCGGAAAGCCTGATCGAATCCGAACTGTTCGGCCACGAGAAAGGCGCGTTCACCGGCGCCAGTGCCGGTCGCGCCGGTCTGGTCGAAGCGGCGGACGGCGGCACCTTGTTTCTCGATGAGATCGGCGAACTGCCCCTCGAAGCCCAGGCTCGCTTGCTGCGGGTTCTGCAGGAGGGCGAGATCCGCCGCGTAGGTTCGGTGCAGTCGCAGAAAGTCGATGTGCGCCTGATCGCTGCAACTCACCGCGATCTGAAGAGCCTGGCGAAAATCGGTCAGTTCCGTGAAGACCTTTATTACCGTCTGCACGTGATTGCCCTGAAGCTGCCGCCGCTGCGCGAGCGCGGCGCCGACGTAAACGAAATCGCCAATGCCTTCCTCGCTCGCCAGAGCGCGCGGATCAATCGCACCGACCTGAAATTCGCCGCCGATGCCGAACAGGCGATCCGGCACTATTCCTGGCCGGGTAACGTGCGTGAGCTGGAAAACGCTGTCGAGCGCGCGGTGATTCTCAGCGAAAGCCCGGAGATCTCGGCCGACCTGCTGGGCATCGACATCGAGCTGAGCGATCTGGAAGACGACGAGTTCATCGGTCTGCCGCCGCAAACCGGCGGTAACGCCAGCAACAGCAGCCATGAGCCGACCGAGGATCTGTCGCTGGAAGACTATTTCCAGCATTTCGTCCTCGAGCATCAGGACCACATGACCGAGACCGAACTGGCACGCAAACTCGGCGTCAGCCGCAAATGCCTGTGGGAACGCCGCCAGCGTCTGGGCATTCCACGGCGCAAGACCGGGGTCGCCAGCGAGAGCTGAGCGTTACCCACCGCGTGCGCGGGTAACGCATGACAATGTGAAAAAACTGTTACCGCAGTCGATTCACGTAACAGAAGCCGGGGTTATCGGTAACGAAACCCCGGCTTTTTTTCGCCCCTGCAAAACGGTTATATCGACCTAACCCCTTGTTTTACTGGGCTTGGCAAAAGTTGGCACGCACCCTGCTATATGTTTGGTACAAGAACAATAACAAGCAATGCACAAGACAATAAAAATAAGACGAATCGACTCACGCACAATAAAAACAAGACGGCGAGAGGCGCAGCTAACTGATTCTTTTGGAGAGGCGTTGTATTTGGGGCTTGCCCCACGACCAGGCCGAGAACAACAAAAACTGTCCTAAGACAGAGCCTGTACTGGTTGGATCGACAGATCACTGCAATTCAGCGACCAAAGCAATCCGTTTGCTCTTGGCTCCCGATTGGGAGGGTCACGAAGGAAACACTTCGTGGCGAGGGCACTCAACAAAAACAAGAAGCCCGAATCAATAATAAAAAGAGCACGCAACTACTTCTTGGGGAGCTTCGGCTCCCCTTGTAGTTTCTCCCCTCCGTGAAATTCCCCTGCTTTCCCGCGTTCGACCCTTGCAGCTTGCGGCTTGCAGCTCAAATCTGCTGCGTCCTACACCATCCCCCGACTAAATGCTAGAATCTGCGCCCATCATGCGGTCATTCTTTTGGTATGGCCGAACATTCCTTCAAACAGTGCATCCCATGCTGAAGAAGCTGTTCCAGTCATTCCGAACTCCCGTGCGTCGTACGCAACACATCCGCAGCACCCCTGAAGTGCTCAACAGCGGCCAACATTCGCTGCAGAAAACGCAGTTCAGCCGCTATGCGGTGAATATCGTCGAACGCCTGCAAGGTGCCGGTTACCAGGCTTATCTGGTCGGTGGTTGCGTGCGTGACATGCTGTTGGGCATCACGCCCAAGGACTTCGACGTCGCCACCAGCGCCACCCCCGAGCAGGTGCGTGCCGAATTCCGCAATGCGCGGATCATCGGCCGCCGGTTCAAGCTGGTGCACATCCATTTCGGTCGCGAAATCATTGAAGTCGCGACCTTCCGCGCCAATCACCCGGTCAACGAAGACGACGAAGACAGCAACCAGTCCTCGCGCAACGAGAGCGGGCGGATTCTGCGCGACAACGTTTACGGCACCCTGGAAGAAGACGCGCAACGCCGCGACTTCACCATCAACGCCCTGTATTACGATCCGGTCAGTGAGCGCATTCTCGATTACGCCAATGGCGTGCACGACATCCGCAATCACCTGATCCGCCTGATCGGCGACCCCAAGCAGCGTTACCAGGAAGACCCGGTGCGCATGCTGCGGGCCGTGCGTTTCGCCGCCAAGCTCAACTTCGGCATCGAGAAGCACACCGTGCAGCCGATCCGTGAGCTGGCGCCGATGCTGCGCGAGATTCCGTCGGCGCGGCTGTTCGAAGAAGTGCTCAAGCTATTCCTGTCCGGGCACGGCGCGATCACCTTCGAAATGCTGGTCGACCTGCAACTGTTCGCCCCGCTGTTCCCGGCCAGTGCCGAGGCGCTGGAATACAACCCCGAATATACGCACACGCTGATCAGCGAAGCACTGACCAACACCGACCTGCGCATCAAGCAGAACAAACCGGTGACCCCGGCGTTCCTCTTTGCCGCCCTGCTCTGGCCGGCGCTGCCGGCGCGAGTGTTGCGTCTGCAGGAACGCGGCATGCCGCCAATTCCGGCGATGCAGGAAGCCGCTCATGAGCTGATCGCCGAACAGTGCCAGCGCATCGCAATTCCGAAGCGCTTCACCATGCCGATCCGCGAAATCTGGGACATGCAGGAACGCCTGCCACGGCGCAGTGGCAAACGCGCCGATCTGTTGCTGGACAACCCGCGCTTCCGTGCCGGTTACGATTTCCTCCTGCTGCGTGAAAGCGCCGGCGAGGAGACCGATGGCCTCGGCGAGTGGTGGACCGATTATCAGGACGCCAACGACAGCGAGCGTCGCGACATGATCCGCGATCTCAGCGGCAAGGGTGACGATGCCAGCGGCGCACCGCGCAAACGTCGCCGCAGCGGCGGTTCCAAGCGCAAGCGCGCCGGTGCTTCGAGCGCGACGGGCGAGTAAGCGATGGAACGCATCTACATCGGCCTGGGCAGCAACCTCGCTGACCCGGCCGACCAGTTGCGCAGCGCCATCGCGGCGCTGGGGCAATTGCCGCAGACGAGTCTTGCCGGCGTCTCAGCCTTTTATCAAAGCGATTCGCTGCTGCCGGGCCAGCCGCGTTACACCAATGCCGTCGCCGCCCTCGACAGTTCGCTCGCACCGATCGAGCTGCTCGACGCCTTGCAAGCGATCGAAAACGCTCAGGGCCGCGAGCGCCTTGAGCGCTGGGGGCCTCGCACGCTGGATCTGGATATTCTGCTGTTCGGCGGTCGCCTGATCGATGAGCCACGGCTGAAGGTCCCGCATTACCAGATTCAGGAGCGGGCGTTCGTTCTTTATCCCCTCGCTGAACTGGCACCGCAGGATCTGCGTCTCGCCGATGGCCGCACGCTGACAGACCTGCTGGCCGCCTGCCCGTTCGTCGGCCTCGAGCGCCTCCCCCAGCCCTGACAAAAATCTTCTGTGAAATGTGGTTGTGTGGCGAGGGGATTTATCCCCGTTGGGTCGCGGAGCGGGCCATGTTGTGTACAGCTTGGTCAGATTTGGGCCTGCTTCGCAGTCCAACGGGGATAAATCCCCTCGCCACAGGTCACCTGCCAATCTCCAGTTTTTGTCAGACAAAAATCCCCCGAATCAGGCCCGCCGCGCCGCTGAATCGCATCAGTAACGCCGGTAACACCGCCCGCGTAACAATGCGGTAACACACGCAATTGACTTCCTGTTGGCTCATCACGACTATAGGCGTCCCGCTGCCGCCAACCCGGCATGAACGGGCGCAATCCAGGCCTTTCAAAGCACGACACAAGACCGTGCGCCTGAGTAGATGAAGAATCACGCGCGTGACTCGCAGCAGTTTCCAGAGCGCCTGAACGAGGATTTTTTACATGCCAGCCATCACCCTGACCACGCTCCAGAGCCTCAAGCAGAAAGGTGAAAAAATCACCATGCTGACCTGCTATGACGCGACCTTCGCCCACGCCTGCAACGAGGCCGGTGTCGAAGTGCTGCTGGTCGGCGACTCCCTCGGCATGGTTCTGCAGGGTCATGACAGCACCCTGCCGGTGACCACGGCGGAAATGGCCTATCACGTCGCCAGCGTCAAGCGTGGCAATGGCGATGCCCTGATCCTCGCCGACCTGCCGTTCATGGCCAACGCCACCCTCGAACAGACCATGACCAACAGCGCCATGCTGATGCAGGCCGGCGCGCACATGGTCAAGGTTGAAGGTCAGCTGTGGCTGGCGGAGTCGATCCGCCTGCTCGCCGAGCGCGGTGTGCCGGTGTGTGCGCACATGGGCCTGACCCCGCAAGCAGTGAACATCCTCGGTGGCTATAAAGTGCAGGGCCGCAACGAGAATCAGGCGCGGCAGATGCGTGCCGATGCGATCGCGCTGGAGCAGGCCGGTGCGGCCATGCTGTTGCTCGAGTGCGTGCCGAGCGAACTGGCGGCAGAAATCAGCCAGGCCGTGGGCATTCCGGTGATCGGTATCGGTGCCGGCAACGCCACCGACGGCCAGGTGCTGGTATTGCACGACATGCTCGGCCTGTCGATCACCGGCCGCGTACCCAAATTCGTCAAAAACTTCATGCAAGGTCAGGACAGCATCCAGTCCGCGCTGAAGGCTTACGTCAGCGAAGTCAAAGCCACTACGTTCCCTGGCATCGAACACGGATTCTCTGCATGAACACCGTCAAAACCGTACGCGAACTGCGCGCCGCCGTCGCCCGCGCGCGCAGTGAAGGCAAGCGCATCGGCTTCGTGCCGACCATGGGCAACCTGCACAGCGGCCACGTCGCATTGATCACCAAGGCTACCCAGCGAGTCGATTTCGTCGTCGCGAGTATTTTCGTCAACCCGCTGCAATTCGGCGCCGGCGAAGACCTCGACAAATACCCACGCACCCTCGCTGCCGATCAGGAAAAACTCCTCGAAGCCGGTTGCGACCTGCTGTTCGCGCCGACGGTTGAAGAGATGTACCCGGACGGCATGGCCGGGCAAACACGGGTCAGCGTGCCGCAATTGTCCGAAGGCCTGTGTGGCGCCAGCCGTCCGGGGCACTTCGAAGGTGTGGCGACGGTGGTCAGCAAGCTGTTCAACATGGTCCAGCCGGATCTGGCGATCTTCGGCCAGAAGGATTACCAGCAACTGGCGGTGATCCGCGCACTGGTGCATGACCTGAACATGCCGATCCAGATCATCGGCGAGCCGACCGTGCGTGCAGCGGATGGCTTGGCACTGTCGTCGCGCAACGGCTTCCTCAATGAAGACCAGCGCGCCGTGGCACCGGTGGTCTATCGCGTGCTGAGCAGCATTGCCGAAGCGATCAAGCAAGGTGAGCGCGATTACCCGGCGCTGATCGCTGCACAGCTGCAGGTGCTGGAAGCGGCGGGGCTGCGTCCGGACTATCTGGAAATCCGCCATGGCCTGACCTTGCGTCCGGCGACGGCAGAAGATCGCGATCTGGTGATTCTGGCGGCAGCGTTCCTCGGCACTACGCGGCTGATCGACAACCTGCACCTGAACCTCGATAGCCCGATTTAAGCAGCAACGAATTTCCCTGTGGGAGCGAGCCTGCTCGCGAAGGCGGTGTATCAGCGACTTATAAGTTGCCTGACACCACGCCTTCGCGAGCAGGCCCGCTCCCACAGGTGTTTTCGGTGCATGCCGGTTGGGCGAAAGTCTTCCGGGCACCTCCGTTTGTCGGCCAGATTCCTCTGCGGATGTTAAAAAAGTACAGGGATCTGGTCAGACAAAGTCAAGACAGAACGCAGCGCGAGGTTTACTGTATTCGCCCTGTGTCCAGATCTCGTGTCGACGCATTTGATCCCATGCGCTAAAACTCGTGGTTGATCTGTACCGTGTTCAAAAGGCCGTTCAAGTAAAAAGGAAAACCGCAGCGATGGCGTACTACCGCACTCCTCACGACGTTACCGCTCTGCCCGCCTGGCAAGCGTTGAAAGATCACCGCCAAGCCATGCAGGATTTCAGCATGCGCGAAGCCTTCAACGCCGATCCGCAGCGTTTCAATCAGTTCACCCTCAGTAGCTGCGGTCTGTTTCTCGATTATTCGAAGAATTTGATCAACGCCGAGACCCGCAACCTGCTCGTGGGCCTGGCCAATGAAGTCGATCTGAAGGGCGCGATCAAAGCGCTGTTCGACGGCGAAATCGTCAACGCCTCCGAAGGCCGCCCGGCGCTGCACACTGCACTGCGCCGCCCGGTCGGCGACAAGTTGTCGGTCAACGGCGTCAACGTGATGCCGGAAGTGCACAAGGTGCTGAACCAGATCACCGATCTGGTCGGCCGCATTCACGATGGCTTGTGGCGTGGCTACACCGAGAAACCGATCACTGACGTGGTCAATATCGGTATCGGTGGTTCGTTCCTCGGTCCTGAGCTGGTCTCCGAAGCGCTGCTGTCCTACGCGCAGAAAGGCGTACGTTGCCACTATCTGGCAAACATCGACGGCAGCGAATTCCACGAGCTGACGCAGAAACTGCGCGCCGAGACCACGCTGTTCATCGTTTCGTCGAAGTCGTTCAACACTCTCGAAACCCTGAAGAACGCGCAGGCCGCACGCGCCTGGTACCTGGCGCAGGGCGGCTCGGAAGCCGAGCTGTATCGCCACTTCATCGCGGTGTCGAGCAACAACGCCGCCGCTGTGGCTTTCGGTATCCGCGAAGAAAACATCTTCCCGATGTGGGACTGGGTCGGCGGGCGCTACTCCCTGTGGTCGGCGATCGGTTTGCCGATTGCGCTGGCCATCGGCATGTCCAACTTCAAGGAACTGCTGTCCGGTGCCTACACCATGGACCAGCATTTCCAGACCGCGCCGTTCGAACAGAACATGCCAGTGCTGCTGGCGCTGCTCGGCGTGTGGTACGGCAACTTCTGGGGTGCGCAGAGCCACGCGATCCTGCCGTACGACCACTACCTGCGCAACATCACCAAGCACTTGCAACAGCTCGACATGGAGTCCAACGGCAAGAGCGTGCGTCAGGACGGCACCTCGGTGTCGACCGATACCGGCCCGGTGATCTGGGGCGGCGTCGGCTGCAACGGTCAGCACGCTTATCACCAGTTGCTGCACCAGGGCACCCAATTGATCCCGGCCGACTTCATCGTGCCGATCGTCAGCTTCAACCCGGTTTCCGACCATCACCAGTGGCTGTACGCCAACTGCCTGTCGCAGAGCCAGGCGCTGATGCTCGGCAAGACCCTGCCGGAAGCTGAAGCCGAACTGCGCGACAAAGGCATGGGCGAAGACGACGTGCGCAAACTTGCGCCGCACAAGGTGATCCCGGGCAATCGTCCGAGCAATACCCTGGTGGTCGAACGCATCAGCCCGCGTCGCCTCGGCGCGCTGGTTGCGATGTATGAGCACAAAGTATTCGTGCAAAGCGTGGTCTGGGGCATCAACGCCTTCGACCAGTGGGGTGTGGAACTGGGCAAGGAATTGGGCAAAGGCGTCTACAACCGCCTGGTCGGCAGCGACGAGACCGTGGCTGACGATGCCTCGACTCAAGGCCTGATCAACTACTTCCGCGGGCGTCATCGCGGCTGATAAAAGCCTTCGGGCACAACGCTGTTCCCCTGTGGGAGCGAGCCTGCTCGCGAAATCGGTGCGTCATTCAACACTGTGTTGACTGATCCGCCGCCTTCGCGAGCAGGCTCGCTCCCACAGTTGTTTTGGCGCATGACTTGAACCTGTGCAGCGCTCGGCGCATCTTTATTCGTGTCGCACCACAAGAATAAGGAACCGTCATGTTCGATATCAGCACGTTCCCCAAAGCCGATGCCGTGCGCCAGGCCGCTCAGTTGAGCCAGGACGAGTATCGGCGCCTGTACGGTGAATCGATTGAACACCCCAGTGCCTTCTGGGCCGAGCAGGCCACACGTTTCCTCGATTGGAGCACGCCGTGGCAGACCGTGCAGCGCTATGACCTGAAAACTGGTGAAGCGGCCTGGTTTGCCGGCGGCAAGCTCAACGTCAGTTACAACTGCATCGACCGTCACCTCAAGCAACGCGGCGAACAGACTGCCCTGCTCTGGGAAGGCGACGATCCCGCCGAATCGGCGCAGATCACTTACAACAAACTCCATCACCACGTCTGCCGTCTGGCCAACGTGCTGAAAAGCCGTGGCGTGAAGAAAGGCGATCGGGTGTGCATCTACATGCCGATGATCCCCGAAGCCGCCTACGCCATGCTCGCCTGCGCGCGAATCGGTGCGATTCATTCGGTGGTGTTCGGCGGATTTTCTCCGGACTCCTTGCGTGATCGAATCCTCGACGCCGACTGCCGTACCGTGATCACGGCCGATGAAGGCGTGCGCGGTGGCCGCTTCGTGCCGCTGAAAAACAACGTCGACAAAGCCCTGCAAAGTTGCCCGAACGTCAGCACCGTCGTGGTGGTCGAGCGCACTCAGGGCCAGGTCGATTGGGTCGAAGGCCGTGACCTCTGGTACCACCAGGCCGTGCGCGAGGTCAGCGACGACTGCCCGCCGGAACCGATGGACGCCGAAGATCCGCTGTTCATCCTCTACACCTCCGGCAGCACTGGCAAACCCAAAGGCGTGCTGCACACCACCGGCGGCTATCTGCTGCAAGCGGCGATGACCTTCAAATATGTGCTCGACTACCGCGACGGCGAAGTGTTCTGGTGCACCGCCGACGTCGGCTGGGTCACCGGCCACAGTTACATCGTCTACGGGCCGCTGGCCAACGGTGCGACCACACTGATGTTCGAAGGCGTGCCGAGCTACCCGAGCAGTTCGCGCTTCTGGCAGGTCATCGACAAGCACAAGGTGAACATTTTCTACACAGCACCCACCGCCCTGCGCGCGCTGATGCGCGAAGGCGCCGGACCGTTGAAGGAAACGTCGCGCGCCAGCCTCAGATTGCTCGGCAGCGTCGGTGAGCCGATCAACCCGGAAGCGTGGGAATGGTACTTCAATGCTGTCGGTGAACAGCGCTGCCCGATTGTCGACACGTGGTGGCAGACCGAAACCGGCGGCATCATGCTCAGCCCGCTGGTCAGCGCGCAACGGATCAAACCGGGCTGCGCGACGCAACCGATGTTTGGCGTGCAACCGGTGCTGCTTGACGAAGTCGGCAAGGAAATCAAAGGCGCCGGCAGTGGCGTGCTGGCGATCAAATCGAGCTGGCCGGCGCAGATTCGCAGCGTCTACGGCGATCCGCAGCGGATGATCGACACCTACTTCAAACCCTACCCCGGCTATTACTTCACCGGCGACGGCGCCCGCCGCGACGAGGACGGCGATTACTGGATCACCGGACGCATCGACGACGTGATCAACGTTTCCGGCCACCGCATCGGCACCGCCGAAGTGGAAAGCGCCCTGGTGCTGCACGACAGCATCGCCGAGGCCGCCGTGGTCGGTTATCCCCACGACGTCAAAGGTCAGGGCATCTACGCGTTCGTCACGCCAATGAACGGCACCGAGGCCAACGAAGAGCTGAAGAAAGACCTGCTGGCGCATGTCAGCAAGGAGATCGGCAGCTTCGCCAAACCGGACCTGATCCAGTGGGCGCCGGCATTGCCGAAGACCCGCTCGGGCAAGATCATGCGGCGTATTCTGCGCAAGATTGCTTGCAATGAGCTCGACAGCCTTGGCGATACTTCGACGCTGGCTGATCCGAGTGTGGTGCAGGACCTCGTTGATAAACGTTTGAATCAATAGCTTCACGAGCAGGCTCGCTGCCACAGGTGATCGCATTGCACATGTGGGAGCGAGCCTGCTCGCGAAGGCCATCACGCGATCCCCCGGCAAACTGTTAAACTCCCGCGCCCCAATTCCCCTCAGCAAGGCGCCCGCATGTCTTCCTTGAATCAGGCGCTGCGCGCCGCCCTCGATCAACGCCAGGACCTGCTCGCTGCGCTGCACAGCCAGGGCACCGATTGCTATCGGCTGTTCCATGGCAGCCAGGAAGGCGCCGGCGGCCTGACCATCGACCGCTACGGCCCGCAACTGCTGGTGCAGAGTTTTCACCAGACACTCGAACGTGATGATCTGCTGCAACTGCACGCCATGGTCAACCAGACGCTAGGCTTCGACAGCCTGCTGGTCTACAACGACCGCTCCCGTGGCAACTCGCGGATCGATCGCGAGGACAGCGTCTATAAAGCCGATGACGCCGCACTGGCGGATCTGGTCGGGCATGAATGGGGCCTGAACTACCGCGTGCGCGGGCGTCATGCCGGGCAGGATCCGCTGCTGTTCCTCGACCTGCGCAACACCCGTGGCTGGGTCAAGGATCACGCGCAAGGCAAAAGCGTGCTCAACCTGTTCGCCTACACCTGCGGCGTTGGCCTCAGTGCAGCGGCCGGCGGTGCACGTGAGGTGTGCAACCTCGATTTTGCCGAGGGCAATCTGGCGGTCGGTCGCGAGAATGGTTTGCTCAACCCGCAACTGCCGGAGATGCAATTCATTCAGTCCGATTACTTCCCGGCGATCCGTCAGCTTGCTGGCCTGCCGATCAGCGTGCGGCGCGGGCAGAAGTTGCCGAGCTATCAGCGCCTCGAACAGCGCCAATACGATCTGGTACTGCTCGATCCGCCGGCGTGGGCCAAAAGTGCGTTCGGCACCGTCGATTTGCTGCGCGATTATCAGAGCCTGCTCAAACCGGCGCTGCTGACCACCGCTGACAACGGCGTGCTGATCTGCTGCAACAACCTGGCGAAAGTCAGCATGGACGACTGGCGCGAACAAGTGTTGCGCTGCGCCGAAAAGGCCGGCCGCCCGGTGCGCGAATGGAGCGTGATGACCCCGGGTGCCGACTTCCCCTCGCGGGACCAGCAGCCACCGTTGAAGACGCTGATCTTGCAGCTGTGATCCCTCCGGCATGAGCGATTACATTTCCCTGTGGGAGCGAGCCTGCTCGCGAAAGCGCAGTGTCAGTCGACTTGTTTTTCACTGAACCAGCGCATTCGCGAGCAGGCTCGCTCCCACAAGGGAGATCTGTTCCTACAGAAATTTCTGAACAATCCTGTCCCACATCAAGCACTTCGGAACCAGAATCGCGTGCCATACTCCAAGGCACTCCGATTCAGACAGATGAAGCCGCACATGCCCAAAGGATTGATTCGCGCGATTGGCGCACTGCTGACAGCCCTGGCCCTCTACAGCCTGCTGGGGTTTCTGATCCTGCCGGGCATTGCCTTGCGCGTGGCCAACCAGCAACTGGCTAACTACGCCACGCTGCCGGCGCATCTGCAGCGTATTGAACTCAACCCCTTCAGCCTTGAGGTCACCCTGTGGGGCCTGGTCATCGGCGAGCCGGGCAAGGAGCAGGTCGGCTTCGATCGCCTCTATGCCAACCTGCAAATCGACAGCCTCTGGACCAAGGCCCTGCACCTGTCCGACATCGAACTGGACAAACCCAAAAGCGAAATCCTCTTCGCCAAGGACGGCAAGCTCAACCTGCTCGGCCTGTTCAACCTGCCGCCGAGCGAGCCGACACCCGCCAATCCCGACGCCAAGCCGTTTCCGCTGCGTATCGACAACATCAAACTGGCCGGCGGCGTGGTGCATTTCGAGGATATGCGGCCCAGCGAGCCGATCGAATTTCTTTACGACGACCTCAGTTTCGAGCTGAAAAACCTCAGCACATTACCCGAGGACAGCGCCGACATGACCCTCGTCGCCATCGGCCCCGCTGGCGGGCGGATCGACTGGACCGGCAATTTCAGCCTGATCCCGTTCACCTCCGAAGGCACCCTGAAAGTCACCGATGGCCAGATGAAATCCTTCTGGCCCTACGTGCGCGACGCCGTGCCGCTGGTGCTGGAAAACGGCGTGGTCAGCCTCAGCACCGAGTACAAACTCAACCTGTCGAAACAAACCGAACTGCTGCTGAACAACGTCGCGGTGAGCATTGCGCCGTTCGCCATCAAGGCTCCGGACGGACGTCCGCTGGCCAGGCTCGAACGCCTCGACGTCAGCGACACCTCGCTGGACCTGGCCAAGCAGCAAGTGGTGGTCGGAAAGATCCGCAGCAACAAACTGGAAACCTGGGCGGCGCTGGAAGCCGATGGCCAACTGGACTGGCAGAAACTGTTCGCCAGCCAACCGTCGAAACCGGCTGCCAAAGCCGCTGCCGAACCGGCCGATGCCCCGGCTGCCGCTGACTCGCCGAAGCCTGAATCGACTGCGCCGAGCAAGCCATGGCAGGTGCTGGTCAAGGATGTGCAACTGCGCAACTACACGGTCCATCTCGCTGACCGCTCGGCGCAACCGGCGGTGGCGCTGGACATCACCCCGCTGAACGTCGACCTGCAGGATTTCGACAGCCTCAACGGCTCGCCTTTCAAGCTCAAGCTCGACAGCGGTCTGGGCAAGCAAGGCAAGATCAGCGCCGACGGCACGGTCAATCTGGCTCCGGTCAACGCGCAGCTCAACGTGAAAACCGAGGACGTCGACCTGCGTGTCGCTCAGTCCTATATCAACCCGTTCATTCGCCTGGAACTGCGCAGCGGCATGCTCGGCAGTGACCTCAAGGTCAACCTCAAGAGCACCGAACCACTGGCCCTCAGCGTCACCGGCCGCGCGCAGATCGATCAACTGCACACCCTCGATACGCTGAAGACCCGCGACTTCCTCAAATGGCAGCAAGTAGTGGTCGACGGCATCAACTATCAGCACGGCGACAGCCTGTCGATCGACAAGGTCAACCTGTTGCAGCCGTATGTGCGCTTCATGATCAACGACGATCGCACCACCAACGTCGACGACCTGCTGATCCCGCAACCGGCCGACAGCGGTGCAAAAAGCACCGCAGCCAAACCGGCCGGCAAGGACAAACCACTGGGCATTCACATCGGTGCGATTGCGATCAACGACGGCTCGGCCAACTTCGCCGACTTCAGCCTGACACCGAATTTCGCCACCGCCGTGCAGCAGCTCAACGGTCAGATCGGCACCATCGACAGCCGTCAGGCAAAACCGGCCAGCGTCGACATCAAAGGCAAGGTCGACCGTTATGCGCCGGTGACCATCAAGGGGGCGGTCAATCCGTTCGACCCGATGGCCAGCCTCGACATCGCCACCAGTTTCAAGCGCGTCGAACTGACGACCCTGACGCCCTACTCCGGCAAGTTCGCCGGCTACCGCATCCGCAAGGGCCGGCTCAACCTTGATCTGCACTACTTGATCACCAAAGGCCAACTGAAAGCCGAGAACAAAGTCGTCGTCGAGCAGCTGCAACTGGGCGAGAAGGTCGACAGCCCTGATGCAGTGAGCCTGCCGCTGAAACTGGCGATTGCTCTGCTCAAGGATGTCGACGGCAAGATCTCCATCGAATTGCCGGTGACCGGCGACCTGAATAATCCACAGTTCAGCGTCATGCCGATCGTCTGGCAGACCCTGCGCAACCTCATCGTCAAAGCTGCCGCCGCGCCGTTCAAGATGATCGGCGGGCTGGTCAGTGGCGGCGGCTCCGAAGACCTCGGCACGGTGTCCTTCGCGCCGGGCTCCAGCGATCTGAGCAAAGACGCCGAAGCGGCGCTGGTGAAACTGTCGCAAGCGCTCAAGGAACGTCCGGCGCTGCGCCTGGAAATCGAAGGCACTGCCGCGAAGAGCAGCGATGGGCCACTGCTGGCCGAGCAACGTCTGGAACGCGAATACCAATACAACTACTACAAGATGCTCCAGCGCCGTGGCGACAAAGTTCCGGCCCAGGCCTCGCTGCTGCAAGTGCCCGAAAGCGAGAAAGGCGCGTTGCTCGAAGGCATCTACCGCACCCGCCTGAAAACCCAGCCACCGGTTGAATGGAAAGATCTCGGCAAAGAAGAACGCACGGCGAAAATGCGCCAGGGCGTGATCGCGTTCTGGAGTGGCAGCGAGGTGCTGTTGCGACAGTTGGGCCAGGATCGCGCCAGCACCATCAAGGATTACCTGGTCGACAAGGGCAAGCTCGAAGATGACCGCGTGTACTTCATCGACGCCAACCTCGGCGAGGCCGAAAGCGACGGCCGCGTGGTCACGCAAATGCACCTGGATGCAGAATGACCGTGCGTAACTGGCTGGCTGTGCTCGTTCTGACCTGCGCCGCCGGCCACGTGTCGGCTTCGGATACATTGCGCTGCGGCAGCCAGTTGATCAGCCTCGGCGACCGCACAAGCGAGGTGCTGCAAAAATGCGGCGAGCCGGTCAGTCGCGACGTGCTCGGCTACAAGCGCAGCGCCAATCGCCGCGAAGAGTTTCAGGTCGAGGAATGGACCTACGGCCCGAACAACGGCATGTATCAATACCTGCGCTTCGAAGGCAATCGCCTGCGGCAGATCAACAGCAAACGCGGTAACTAAGCCGAACGAAATTCACCCTGTGGGAGCGAGCCTGCTCGCGAATACGGTCTGTCACTGACGAACTTGTCGGCTGACACTACGCATTCGCGAGCAGGCTCGCTCCCACATTGGTATTGCCCAAATAGAACAGGCCCCGACACAAGTGCCAGGGCCTGTAATGGTCACATCCGTGTGACCGTTCGCATGAACTCTAAAGTTGCGGCAGACGTATTGCTCGGCCCGTCTGTCGCGTCTTCTCCCGGTTCAGGCGAGAAGTCTTGCCTTACTCGGCTTTCAGGCCGTCAGCGGAGACCGCTTTAACGCCTTTGATTTTCTTGGCAATGCCAACGGCGACTTCTTTCTGCGACTCGGTTACCGCAGTGGTCGACGACAGGGAAACTACACCCTTGTTGGTTTCGACTTTGATGTCGGTGCCTGGAATGCCTTTTTCGGTAACCAGGTCAGCTTTGACCTTGGTGGTGATCCAGGTGTCGCTGGTATCTTGTTTCATTTCGGTAACTTCACCGGCAGCCAGAACCATTGGCGCTTGGGTAGCCTGAGCGGACTGGGCGAAAGCGCCACCAGCCATGGTCAGGGTCAGAGCGGTAGCAGCGGCAGTGATAGCGAACTTCTTCATACGAGTAACTCCTGTTTTTACTGGAAGTCTGCTGTAACGCTTGTCAGCAGGGTTACCGGAGATATTGCGAACGCTGTGCCAACTTTTTCTGGCATACAAATTCGTTTAAAAACAACGAGTTACGAAAACAGGCTATTTTCGTTTTCATGCAAAATGCATGACGTGCGTGAAAATCACATGCAAGTTGCGGTTTTTTGGAAAGTTCATAAGCTGCTGAAATTATTGGAGCTTTTGTGAAGCGATCGCAGATACAAAAATACCCCGCAATGCGGGGCATTCTGATTATTCACCTTTGTGATTACGTACCGCTGGCCGTGCAACCGCGCGGAGAATAATCAGAGTTGACCGTCGTCGCACACGTCCAAACACCGGAGGTATTCCCCGTCGCCGCCCCGGAACGAGAAAGCGTAATGGTTTTACCTAACACCGGACCTGGTGCATTGAGCAGGGTACAGGTAAGCGTGCCTTCGCCAGTCGCGGCTGTGCCTGTAACTGCCAAAGTACAGTTGGAGGTAGTAGTCGCACCATTGGCAACGTTGGCCAGAGTTGGAGCTGTGCCTTGATTGATCGTGTCCTCGAACGGCACTTTCAATGCACTAATCTCCGCCAGCCCCGCCGTCACCTTCGACCGCGCCTGATACTTCGAATACTGCGGCAGGGCGATAGTCGCCAGAATGCCGATGATCGCCACGACGATCAGCAGCTCGATCAATGTGAAACCTTGTTGTTTTTTCATAGACACGCTCCATGCATGAGTCGAAATCTCATGATCTGAACAAGGCTCAGCACAGCCCATGCCAACGCCTTTCAGGCCCCGCCTGCTGGGCGCGCGCAATTTTCTGCGCCGTTTCCTACAACCCGCAACCGCACTATCTGACACTTTTTGTCACCTGCACCGGCCGTGTTTGGCGCTGTCACTTGACTAGGCTATAAGTCATGAACGGCAAGCGTGCGGAATCCCCATGAATGACATCGCTCTGAGCGGTCTGGCCAAGCAATTGGTCCAGGCCGAACTGCTCACGGAAACAAGCGCCCGGCAATCCTGGGCGCAGGCCCAGCGCAATCGCGTGTCGCTGGTCAATTACCTGGTACACAACAAACTGGTCAACAGCCGGCAGATCGCCGAGATCGCCTCGGAACATTTCGGCATGGCCCTGCTCGATCTCAGCTGCCTCGACAAGGAGACTCAGCCGAGGGGCATGGTCAGTGAAAAACTGGTTCGTCAGCATTGCGCCCTGCCCTTGTGGCGGCGCGGCAACAAATTGTTCGTGGGCCTTTCCGACCCGAGCAATCAGCAGGCGATCAGCGACATCCAGTTCAGCACCGGCCTGAGCACCGAAGCGATTCTGGTCGAGGACGACAAACTCAGCGACGCCATCGACAAGTTCTTCGACAGCCATGCCTCGGGTCTGGAAGAAATGGCCGATGTCGATCTCGACGGCCTCGACGTCGAGTCCATTGATGACAACAAACAGGACGTGATCGGCGGCCTCGATGCCGACGACGCCCCGGTCGTGCGCTTCGTGCACAAAATGCTGCTCGATGCGATCAAGAGCGGCTCTTCCGACCTGCACTTCGAACCCTACGAAAAAAACTACCGGGTGCGTATGCGCACCGACGGCATGCTGCGCGAGGTGGCCAAGCCGCCGATTCAGCTGGCCGGGCGTATTGCCGCTCGCCTGAAGGTGATGGCCAGTCTGGATATTTCCGAACGACGCAAACCCCAGGACGGGCGGATCAAAATGCGCCTGTCGAAAAGCAAATCCATCGATTTTCGCGTCAACACCTTGCCGACCCTGTGGGGCGAAAAAGTGGTGATCCGGATTCTCGACCCGTCCAGTGCACAAATGGGCATCGACGCCTTGGGTTACGAAGCCGAGCAAAAGGCTTTGTACCTGGCTGCGCTGAAACAGCCGCAAGGAATGATTCTGGTCACCGGCCCCACCGGCTCCGGTAAAACCGTGTCGCTGTACACCGGGCTGAATATCCTCAACACCGTCGACATCAATATTTCCACCGCCGAAGACCCGGTGGAAATCAACATGGAGGGCATCAACCAGGTCAACGTCAATCCCCGCCAAGGGCTGGACTTTGCCCAGGCGCTGCGCTCGTTTCTGCGTCAGGACCCGGACGTGATCATGGTCGGCGAGATCCGCGATCTGGAAACCGCCGAGATCGCGATCAAGGCCGCGCAGACCGGCCACTTGGTACTGTCGACCCTGCACACCAACAGCGCGGCGGAAACTCTCACGCGCCTGCACAACATGGGCATTCCCGGTTTCAACATCGCCACCTCGGTCAGCCTGATCATCGCCCAGCGTCTGGCGCGCAAATTGTGCGCGCACTGCAAGCGGCCGCTGGAAATCCCCCACGAAACCTTGCTCAAGGAAGGCTTCCCCGAGGAACGCATCGGTCATTTCACGATCTACGAGCCGGTCGGTTGCGATCACTGCAACGGCGGTTACAAAGGACGCGTGGGGATTTATGAAGTGGTAAAGAACACACCGGACCTGCAACGGTTAATCATGGCCGAAGGCAATTCGCTGGAAATCGACATTCAGATGCGCCGCGACGGTTTCGCCGATCTGCGCACCTCCGGGCTGCACAAGGCCATGCAAGGCATCACCAGCCTTGAGGAAATCAACCGGGTCACCAAGGATTGAACATGGCGGTCAAGGCAGCGAAAGTCAGCGTTTACGCCTGGGAAGGCACCGACCGCAAAGGCAGTAAAGTCAGCGGCGAGTTGAGCGGGCAGAACCCCGCACTGATCAAGGCGCAGCTGCGCAAACAAGGGATCAACCCGGGCAAGGTGCGCAAGAAATCCGCCTCCCTGCTGAGCTTGGGCAAACGCATCAAACCGCAGGACATCGCCCTGTTCACCCGGCAGATGGCAACGATGATGAAGGCCGGTGTACCGCTGTTGCAGTCCTTCGACATCATCGGCGAGGGCTTCGAAAACCCGGCCATGCGCAAGCTGGTCGACGAGGTCAAACAGGAGGTCGCCGCCGGTAACAGCTTCGCCACGGCCCTGCGCAAGAAGCCGCAATACTTCGACGAGTTGTACTGCAACCTGGTCGACGCCGGCGAACAGTCCGGTGCCCTCGACACCTTGCTCGAACGGGTCGCGACCTATAAGGAAAAAAGCGAAGCGCTCAAGGCCAAGATCAAGAAAGCCATGACCTACCCCACCGCCGTGGTGCTGGTGGCGGCGGTGGTGACCGGCATTCTGCTGGTCAAGGTGGTGCCGCAGTTCCAGTCGGTGTTTTCCGGGTTCGGCGCCGAACTGCCGGGCTTCACCCTGATGATCATCAGCCTGTCGGAATTCATGCAGCAGTGGTGGTGGGCGATTCTGTTTGCACTGGTGGCAGCGTTTTTCGGCACTCGCCACGCGTTGAAGACATCGCAGGCCCTGCGCGACCGGCGCGATGCCTGGCTGCTGAAGCTGCCACTGGTGGGCACCTTGATGTACAAGTCCGCCGTTGCACGCTTTGCCCGCACCCTGTCGACCACTTTCGCCGCCGGTGTGCCGCTGGTCGAAGCACTGGATTCGGTGGCGGGCGCCACCGGCAACGTGGTGTTCAAGCGCGCGGTGCTACGGGTTCGGCAGGACGTCTCGACCGGCATGCAGCTCAACTTCTCGATGCGCAGCACCGGTGTGTTTCCGAACATGGCGGTGCAGATGACCGCCATCGGCGAGGAGTCCGGGGCACTGGATGACATGCTCGACAAGGTCGCCGGTTTTTATGAAGCGGAAGTCGATAACATGGTCGACAACCTCACCAGCCTGATGGAGCCGTTCATCATGGTGGTGCTGGGGGTCATCGTCGGTGGACTGGTGGTGGCCATGTACCTGCCGATCTTCCAACTCGGCTCAGCGATCTGACATGCCTATCGACGAACTGTTTGCCGAGTATCCGCTGGCCTTTGTGGTCAGCGCGCTGCTGCTCGGGCTGGTGGTCGGCAGCTTCCTCAATGTTGTGGTCTGGCGCTTGCCGAAAATGCTCGAGCGCGACTGGCGGCAGCAGGCCCATGATGTGCTCGGCCTGCCCAGCGAAACGCCCGTGCCGACCTACAACCTGATGCTGCCGCACTCCGCGTGCCCGCATTGCGGACACCGGATCCGCCCGTGGGAAAACATTCCGCTGCTCAGTTATCTGCTGCTGCGCGGGCGCTGCTCGGCCTGTTCGGCGCCGATCAGTAAACGTTACCCGCTGACCGAACTGGCCTGCGGCCTGCTCTCGGCATTCATCGCCTGGCATCTGGGCTTCGGCTGGCCGGCGAGCTTGCTGATTTTGCTGACGTGGGGCTTGCTGGCGATGAGTCTGATCGACTGCGAACATCAACTGCTGCCCGATGTGCTGGTGCTGCCGCTGCTGTGGCTGGGGCTGATCGTCAACAGCTTCGGCGTGTTCGTGGCGTTGCCAGATGCATTGTGGGGCGCGGTGGCGGGTTATCTGGCGCTGTGGTCGGTGTTCTGGCTGTTCAAACTGCTCACTGGCAAGGACGGCATCGGTCATGGCGATTTCAAGCTGTTGGCCTTGCTTGGCGCTTGGGGTGGCTGGCAGATTCTGCCGCTGACGATCCTTCTATCGTCCTTGGTGGGGGCGATTTTGGGCGTCGTCATGCTGCGCCTGCGCGCCCAGGAAACCTCGACGCCGATCCCCTTCGGGCCCTTTCTGGCAATTGCCGGCTGGATTGCCTTGCTCTGGGGTGGTCAAATAACCGACTTCTATTGGCAGTCTGTCGGTTTGAAATGAATACCCCTGTGGAAAAACCCTGGATCCTCGGCCTGACCGGCGGCATCGGCAGCGGCAAAAGCGCGGCGGCGCAGCACTTCATTGACCTCGGCGTGCACGTGGTGGACGCTGATCATGCGGCGCGCTGGGTAGTCGAGCCGGGGCGTCCGGCGCTGGCGAAAATCGCCGAGCATTTCGGTTCCGGCGTGTTGCAGGCCGATGGCACGCTGGACCGCGCCGCCCTGCGCAAACTGATTTTTGAAGAGCCCGAACAGCGACGTTGGCTCGAAGCGCTGCTGCATCCGTTGATCGGCGAGGAAATCGCTCATCATCTGGCGCAGGCAAAATCGCCTTACGCGATTCTGGTGTCACCGTTGCTGATCGAATCCGGGCAATACGCGATGACCCAGCGCATTCTGGTCATCGATGCGCCGCAACCACTGCAGATCGAACGCACCTTGCAGCGTGACCAGACCAGCGAAGCGCAGGTGCAGGCGATCCTCAAGGCGCAATCGAGCCGTGAAGACCGCGTGAGCCGTGCCGACGATGTGATCGTCAACGACCGCGACCTCGCCTGGCTGCACAGCGAGGTCGAGCGTCTGCATCACTTTTATCTGACTTTATCCGGAGGCCAAGCATGAGCCAGATTCCAACCGTTGAATGCCCAACCTGCGGCGCCCCCGTCGAATTCACCCCGGCGAACAAATTCCGTCCGTTCTGCTCCGATCGCTGCAAACTGATCGACCTCGGCGCCTGGGCCTCGGAAGAGCACAAGATTCCGGTCGCCCCGGATGCCGAAGACGAGCTGTTTTCCGGCGATTTCGATCCGCGTCACTGATCGCTGATCAGGGCCGCATAAAGCCGTAGTCCTGACTGTCGTCGAGGTTCTCCGCGAGAAAGCGCAACTCGTCGGCCAAGTCTTCGGCATTGCGCACTGCCTTGCTCTGCTGCACCACGGCGCTGAGCAGGGCGCGCAAACTCAGGCCCGGGTCAAAGCCCACTTCCTGCGCCAGCTCCAGACTCTGCCGGGTTTCCTGCCGCGCCCATTCGTACACGCCCATGCCACTGCTCCTGAAGGGATTTGCGCGAGCATGAAATCTCTGCGGCATGGCCGGTTTGATGTGGATCAAGACTTCTGATCGTCGTCCTTCCACGGCGCTGAAAGGTAACGGGTGCGGTTGAAGGTCTCCAGCCATTCCGGGCAGAACACCACCAACGCACTGACAACCATGCCGTTGATAAAGGCCTCGGGAAACAGCAGCAACCACAGGTAGCCGACGAAATCTTCCAGCCATTCCGGCATGGCGAAGAGGCCGTCGTACCACAGCAGTGTCAGGCTGAGGATCAGGCACAACAGGCCTGACAACGCAGCGGCGAAGAAACCGGAACAGAAGATGTAAACGAACGGATTTCGTGGCTGCGCACGCTCGACCAGAATCGCCACGCATTCGGTGATCAGCACTGGCAGCAGAATCAGCAACGCGCCATTGACGCCCACCGCAGCCAGGTCCTGACGCCCCAGCAGCACCAGCCCCATCTGCGCAACCAGCCCGCCGACGATCGCCAGCGGCCAATCGAGCAGCAGCGTCACCGCCGTCATGCCGATGAAGTGATAAGACACGCCGGTGTCGAAATCCCTGCGCACCAGCCACAGCAGAAACAGCGCGAACACCGTGCCGAACAGCAAGTGCTGCCGGCGACTGTCGCTGAACAGCTCGACCCATGGCGCACGCATGATCGCCCAGAGCAGCACCGGCAGATAAATCAGCCAGCCGAGTGTCAGGCTTGCCGAGGACAGCAGTTCGGCACCGATCATGATTCCCTCACCTTCTCCATGGGCTTACCGCTTTGTCGCAGTCTACACCGCCGATGTATGTGCACCAGTCGATGCAAAGCTATCTGCTTGTCGCATTTGGACGCTAAGCTTGGGCTTATGGATGATTCAGATTATTTACGCCTGCTGACCATCGCGGCCGAGCAGGCCAATGCGTTCCTGTCCAATGCCCGCAAATGGGAGCGTGAGCGTTGGGTCTGCCAGCGCCTGCTGCAAGGTCTGAACATCCCCTACCGCGCCGACGAATTCGCCCCGGCCGGTGAGCCGCCGGACGTATTGTTCCGCGATGCCAATTTCGAAGTTTTTTTCGTCCTCGATGAAGGCCGCCGTCTCAATGATGAATGGCGCGACGAATTGCAGCGTCGGCGCAGCGCGTTCTCCCTGAGCCAACTGGTGCGCCGCGAAGCCAAACCCAAGCGCATCCCGGCCAATGAATTTCTCCTGCGTCTGGCGCCAACCCTGCGCAAGAAGGCGCACAACTACAAGGAACGCGGCATGGATCTGGGTGAACTGGACATCATCGCCTTCGCCAGCCTCAAACGCGAAGTGCTCGACCTCAACAGTCATTTCCCGCCACCGACCGAATACCTGCGTCAGGGCTGGCGCTCGCTGTCGCTGGTCGGCCCGACATTCGCCCGTGTGCTGTTCGCCCACCCCGACGCACCGGACTTTCTGCGCAGTAACCTCGGCCGCAGCATTGTGTTCGACGTGGGTATCAGCCTGTGACGCCGCTGCAGCAGTTGATCGCCGAGGTTCCGCAAACCGGTCGTGTGCGCTGGATCGGTGTGCGTCCAGAATCCCGTGGGCCGATGCTTGAGCTGGACGCGGTCGAGGCGCGGCTGGAAGCCGGGCTCACCGGCGACCACGCCCGCCCGGGCATTCGCAATGCGCGACAGGTGACGCTGATCCAGTGGGAGCACCTGGCGGTAATCAACGCATTGATGGGCCGTCCCGCTGACCAGCCAGTCCGGCCTGAAGATCTGCGGCGCAATCTCGTTATAAGCGGAATCAATTTGTTTAGCCTGAAGGGGCGGCGCTTTCGCATCGGGCAGGCGATACTCGAAACCACTGGCTGGTGTCAGCCCTGTGCACGCTTGCAGAACAATCTCGGCCCGGGCACTTTTCAAGCCGTGCGCGGGCATGGCGGGATCACCGCCCGGGTGTTACAAAGCGGCATCATTCGCCTCGACGATAGCGTGTGCGTCGAACCGGTCCCGGACAGCGGCTACGCTGCGTTCAATCCGGGCTGAAAACCGCTGTAGCCTGTGCTCATTCAGTAACGTCTACCTGACGAGGCAAATATGACCAGCCGCCTGAACCCCGAAGACCAAAAGCATGTCGAAGAGTACCTGCAATTGTCCCAACACCGTGTCGAGCGCCGGCCTTTCCGGCCGTGGATGCTCCTGGTGCTGGTGCTGGCAGTGACCATTGGTCTGGGCCTGTTGAGCCGATTTATCAGTTACCTGACGTTATGAGCTGCCTTGCGCTCCCTCGGGTAACCGCACCGATTTCTTTTAAAAACCTTGCGAGTTATCCCTATGTCCCATCGTATTGTCATTGTCGGCGGCGGCGCCGGCGGTCTGGAGTTGGCTACCCGCCTGGGTAAGACTCTGGGCAAGCGCGGCACGGCCAGCGTGATGCTGGTCGACGCGAACCTGACCCACATCTGGAAGCCGCTGCTGCACGAAGTGGCCGCCGGTTCCCTGAACTCCTCCGAAGACGAACTCAACTATGTCGCCCAGGCGAAATGGAACCACTTCGAGTTCCAGCTCGGGCGCATGAGCGGGCTTGATCGTGCGCAGAAGAAAATCCAGCTGGCCGCGACCTATGACGAAAACGGCGTCGAGCTGGTACCGGCGCGTGAAGTGGCTTATGACTCGCTGGTGATCAGCGTCGGCAGCACCACCAACGATTTCGGTACCCAGGGCGCGGCGCAGCATTGTCTGTTCCTTGATACGCGCAAACAGGCTGAGCGCTTCCACCAGCAATTGCTCAACCATTATCTGCGCGCCCACGCCGGGCAGACCGACGTGGTCGAGCAGATCAGTGTGGCCATCGTCGGCGCTGGCGCCACTGGCGTCGAACTGGCGGCAGAGCTGCACAACGCCGCCCATGAATTGGCCGCGTATGGTCTGGACCGGATCAAACCGGAAAACATGCACATCACGCTGATCGAAGCCGGCCCACGGGTGCTGCCTGCCCTGCCGGAGCGCATCAGCGGGCCGGTGCACAAGACCCTGGAGAAGCTCGGGGTCAATGTGATGACCAACGCAGCAGTCAGCGAAGTGACTGCGGACAGCCTGATCACCGCCGATGGCAACGAGATCAAGGCCAGCCTGAAAGTCTGGGCTGCCGGCATCCGCGCACCGGGTTTCCTCAAGGACATCGACGGTCTGGAAACCAACCGCATCAATCAGCTGCAAGTGCTGCCGACTCTGCAAACCACGCGCGACGAAAACATCTTTGCCTTCGGTGACTGCGCGGCGTGCCCGCAACCGGGCACTGATCGCAACGTCCCACCACGGGCACAAGCGGCGCATCAACAGGCGTCGCTGCTGGCCAAGTCGCTGAAACTGCGCATCGAAGGCAAGACCCTGCCGGAGTACAAGTACACCGACTACGGCTCGCTGATTTCGCTGTCGCGTTTTTCTGCTGTGGGTAACTTGATGGGTAACCTGACCGGCAGCGTCATGCTCGAAGGCTGGCTGGCGCGGATGTTCTATGTGTCGCTGTACCGCATGCACCAGATGGCGCTGTACGGTCCGTTCCGCACGGCGATGTTGATGCTGGGGAGCAAGATTGGTCGTGGCACCGAGCCGCGTCTGAAACTGCACTAAGGCCAACATCTGTGGGAGCGAGCCTGCTCGCGAAAGCGGTGGATCAGTCAACACTGTCGTTGAATGATTCGCCCCCTTCGCGAGCAAGCTCGCTCCCACATTGTTTCGTGTTGTGCGCAAATCAGCAGGCGAAGGCCTGCAATTGATCTCTGTTCATCAGAGCTGAAAGCGTCGCACCATGCCCTGTAGCGCATTGGCCAGTTGCGACAGTTCGTGGCTCGATGCGCTGGTCTGATCAGCCCCCGCAGCCGAACGCACCGACAGGTCGCGAATGTTCACCAGATTGCGATCCACTTCCCGCGCCACCTGCGCCTGCTCCTCGGCAGCGCTGGCGATCACCAGGTTGCGCTCGTGAATCTCGTGCACCGACGCCGTGATCGTCACCAACGCCTCACCTGCCCGCTCTGCGAGAACCAGCGTACTCGCCGCACGAGATGCGCTGGCCTGCATTGACTCCAGCGCCTGGCTCGAACCGCTGCGCATGCCTTGCACCATCTGCTCGATTTCCTGCGTCGATTGCTGGGTGCGATACGCCAGCGCCCGCACCTCATCGGCTACCACCGCAAAACCTCGACCGCTTTCGCCCGCACGTGCTGCCTCAATGGCAGCGTTGAGCGCCAGCAGATTGGTCTGCTCGGCGATGGCGCGAATCACGTCCAGAACCTTGCCGATGTCTTGCGATTGATTGGCCAGCGACTGCACCAGCTCGCCGGTGTTTTGCACATCACTGGCCAGGGCGTTGATCGCACTGGCGGTTTCGCTGACGCGCTCCTGGCCCAATTGCGCCGATTGACTGGACTGGCGCGTGGCATCGGACGTCGACACCGCGTTGCGCGCGACCTCCTCCACCGCAGCGGTCATCTCGTTGACCGCAGTGGCGGCTTGCTCGATTTCGTTGTTCTGCTCTTGCAGGCCTTGGGTGCTGTCGACGGTGACGGCGCTCAGTTCGTCAGCGGCGGTGGCCAGTTGTGTGGCTGAGCCGCTGATACCTTGCAGGGTCTCGCGCAGGTTCTGTTGCATCGTCGCCAAGGCCTTGAGCAAGCGGCTGACTTCGTCATTGCCATGGGTTTCGATCGGTCGGGTTAGATCGCCCTTAGCGACACTTTCAGCGGCATCCACGGCGCTGCTCAGCGGGCGCACGATACTGCGCGTGAGCAACATCGCCAGCGCCACCGTGGCCAGCGCTGCCAGACCAATGAACAGGCTGACGATGGTCCGCGAGGTTTCATAATGCGCGGCGGACTTCTCGCTTTCGGCGGCGACCTGGCGGGCGAACAGATCGGCGAGATCATTGAGCTGTTTGCCGGAGCCGTCGACCACGGTCTTCATATCCACCAGGAGCAATTTGGTCAGCTCGTCACGCTTGCCTTGCTCAGCGAGGGTGAACGACTGGGCAATGCCAGTGCGATAGGCGGCGAAGGTTTTCTTGAACTGGTCATACAGCTGCTGACCTTCGGCAGTGTCGACCAGTTTGTCGTAGGCGGCGATCTTCTCGCTCAGTTCCTTGTCGCGGGTGTCCATCTGGCCGCGATAGGTGGCGATATTGGCCGGATCCTGATCGAGCGCCATGCGCAGGGAGATGGTGCGGATGCGCAGCATCAGTTCGCGGATCTCGTCGCCGCCACGGATGCTCGGCAACCAGCGGTTCTCCACCGCCACCTCACTGTCGCGAATGCTCGACATCTGCCCCAGCGCAAACACGCCGAGCAAGGCCACCAACACCGCGATCAGGGCAAATCCCAGGGCAGCCCGGGGAGCAATATTCAACTGACGAAGCAACATGACGAACGCCCTTATTCTTGTAATGGCCAGATCAAGGGGCGAAGCGTTGGCAGTCCCCTCGTGTTAGCGGGCTATCGGCAGGTTGTATGACGACTTGAAGGGATTCAGCTTTCGGCAGGCAAAAAAAATCCCCGTATCTTTCGATACGAGGATTTTCAATATGGTCGGGGTAAGGGGATTCGAACTCCTGACATCCTGCTCCCAAAGCAGGCGCGCTACCGGACTGCGCTATACCCCGGTAAAAAAAAGGCGACCTTTCAAAGATCGCCTTCTTCGATCAGCGCTTTTGGCCTCTGATCTTAAGATTCGATCCCAGCGCAAACTGGTTTCAAAAATGGTGGGTCGTGTGGGATTCGAACCTACGACCAATTGGTTAAAAGCCAACTGCTCTACCAACTGAGCTAACGACCCAAATATGGTCGGGGTAAGGGGATTCGAACTCCTGACATCCTG
Source organism: Pseudomonas sp. Sample_20 (assembly GCF_004307585.1). Lineage (NCBI taxonomy): Bacteria > Pseudomonadati > Pseudomonadota > Gammaproteobacteria > Pseudomonadales > Pseudomonadaceae > Pseudomonas > Pseudomonas sp. Sample_20. Next base: position 52,200 of record NZ_RCOA01000028.1, read on the forward strand.
CTCCCAAAGCAGGCGCGCTACCGGACTGCGCTATACCCCGGTTTGAAATTGGCTCCGTGACCAGGACTCGAACCTGGGACCCAATGATTAACAGTCATTTGCTCTACCGACTGAGCTATCACGGAACTACATATTTCAATTTACAACGGTGAAGCTTTGTTGCATCTCGCCACCCGTTCGCATCGCTGCGTTCGTGTGTCTGAGGCGCGCTATTCTACAACCTAGAACACCTCTGTCAACCCCCTAAATTGCTTTCAAGTTAATGATTTGCAACTTATTTCAGATTCCAACCCGGTGGGTTGAAACGCTGCCGGTGACTGACTGCGGGGCGCACTTTACAAGCCTTTTCCTTTGAGTTCAACAGCCTGGCGAAAAAAAGGCCTCGCAATGCGAGGCCTTCCCGGTTTCATTGCCGCTGAGGCTTAGCCGAAAACGATTTCGTCGTTCTCGACCTTGCCGGTGGCGGTGTCGCCCGGCATGAAATGACCCGACAGGATCAACTGCGCCAGCGGGTTTTCGATCCAGCGCTGGATCGCCCGTTTCAAAGGACGCGCGCCATACACCGGGTCGTAACCGACGGCGATCAGCTTGTCCATCGCTTCCGGGCTCAGCTCCAGCTTCAGCTCGCGCTCAGCCAGACGGCTGCGCAGGCGACCCAACTGGATCTCGGTAATCCCGGCGATCTGATCCCGCGCCAACGGCTCGAAGATCACCACCTCGTCGACCCGGTTGATGAACTCCGGACGGAAGTGCGACGTCAGCGCGTCCATCACAGCAGCGCGCTGCGCCTCGCGATCACCGACCAGCTCCTGGATCTGCATCGACCCGAGGTTGGAGGTCATCACGATCACCGTGTTGCGGAAGTCCACCGTACGCCCGTGACTGTCGGTCAGCCGGCCATCCTCAAGCACTTGCAGAAGGATGTTGAACACATCCGGGTGCGCCTTCTCGACTTCGTCCATGAGGATCACCGAGTACGGCTTGCGCCGCACCGCTTCGGTCAGATAACCGCCCTCTTCGTAGCCGACGTAGCCCGGTGGCGCACCGATCAGACGAGCCACGGAATGTTTCTCCATGAACTCGGACATGTCGATCCGCACCATCGCCTCTTCGGTATCGAAGAGGAACTCGGCCAAGGTCTTGCACAGCTCGGTTTTACCGACACCGGTCGGGCCGAGGAACATGAACGAGCCGCTCGGACGATTCGGGTCGGACAGCCCGGCGCGGGAACGCCGCACGGCGTTGGCCACAGCCACGACCGCTTCTTCCTGACCGATCACCCGTTTGTGCAACAGGCTCTCCATCTTCATCAGCTTGTCGCGCTCGCCTTCGAGCATCTTCGACACCGGGATGCCGGTCCACTTCGACACGACTTCGGCAATCTCTTCTTCAGTCACCTTGCTGCGCAGCAACTGGTTTTCGCTCTTGCCGTGCTGGTCGACCATTTGCAGGCTGCGCTCCAGATCGGGGATCACCCCGTACTGCAACTCGGCCATGCGATTCAGGTCGCCTTTGCGGCGTGCGGCTTCCAGTTCCTGGCGCGACTGTTCGATCTTCTGCTGGATCTGCGCAGAACCCTGCACCTCGGCTTTTTCCGAGTTCCAGATTTCTTCCAGATCCGAGTACTCACGTTCGTGACGCTCGATTTCTTCCTGGAGTTTTTCCAGGCGTTTCTTCGCTGCGTCGTCGCTTTCTTTCTTCAGCGCCTGGGATTCCACTTTCAACTGAATCAGGCGCCGCTCCAGACGATCGAGTACTTCCGGTTTGGAGTCGATCTCCATACGGATACGGCTGGCGGCCTCATCGATCAAGTCGATGGCCTTGTCCGGCAACTGCCGATCCGTGATGTAGCGATGGCTGAGTTTCGCCGCGGCAATGATCGCGCCGTCGGTGATCGCCACCTTGTGGTGAACCTCGTAACGTTCCTTGAGGCCACGCAGAATGGCGATGGTGTCTTCTTCGCTCGGCTCGTCCACCAGGACTTTCTGGAAACGCCGCTCGAGCGCCGCGTCCTTCTCTATATATTGGCGATACTCGTTGAGCGTGGTCGCGCCGACGCAGTGCAACTCGCCGCGAGCCAGCGCAGGCTTGAGCATGTTGCCGGCATCCATCGAGCCTTCGCCCTTACCGGCGCCGACCATGGTGTGCAGCTCGTCGATGAACAGAATGATCTGCCCTTCCTGCTTCGACAGTTCGTTGAGCAACGATTTCAGGCGCTCTTCGAACTCGCCGCGATACTTGGCGCCGGCAATCAGCGCGCCCATGTCCAGCGACAGCAGGCGCTTGCCTTTAAGGCCGTCCGGCACTTCGCCGTTGATGATGCGCTGCGCCAGCCCTTCGGCGATCGCGGTTTTACCCACGCCCGGTTCACCGATCAGCACCGGGTTGTTCTTGGTGCGGCGTTGCAGAACCTGAATGGTGCGGCGGATCTCGTCGTCACGGCCGATCACCGGGTCAAGCTTGCCGTCTTCGGCGCGCTTGGTCAGGTCGACGGTGTATTTATCCAGTGCCTGTCGCGACTCTTCGTGGTTGGCGTCATTTACCGCTTCGCCACCACGCAGGTTGTTGATCGCGTTCTCCAGGGCTTTTTTGCTCACGCCTTGGCCGAGCAGCAACTTGCCGAGCTTGCTGTTCTCGTCCATCGCGGCGAGCAGCACCAGTTCGCTGGAGATGAACTGGTCGCCCTTCTGCTGAGCCAGACGGTCGGCCTGATTGAGCAGGCGCGCCAGATCCTGCGACATGTTGACGTCGCCGGTCGGGTTCTGGATTTTCGGTAGCTGATCGAGCTCTTTGGTCAGCTCTTTACGCAAGCTGTTGACGTCGAAGCCTACCTGCATCAGCAGCGGCTTGATCGAACCGCCCTGCTGTTCAAGCATGGCCTGCATCAAGTGCGCCGGCTCGATGGCCGGATGATCGTGGCCAACCGCCAACGACTGGGCGTCGGACAGGGCCAACTGTAATTTGCTGGTTAAACGGTCAATACGCATGGGTCACCTTCCTTTTGAGCAGGCCGGACCTAAGAAACCATCCTGAATAAAGAAACCTGCCAGATACCACTGTAGATGCGGTCGATTCTGGGAGATTCAAGCGTCGGAGAGTTGATGCAGATCAGAGAGTTTAGCGGGTGAGCCAAACAAGGGAGGCGAAACGACCGGTGCGCGACGCACGGCGGTAAGAAAAGAAGCGCGGATCGGTCACGGTGCAGAAACCGCCACCATAAACAGCCGTGACACCCCGTTCAGCCAGACGCAGGCGCGCCAGTTCATAGATGTCGGCCATGTACTTGCCGGGATTGTGGCTCGGCAAGAAGGCTGTCGCCGCTTCAGGCAGTTGATTGATGAATACTTCGCGAACTTCCGGACCGACCTCAAAAGCCTTTGGGCCAATCGCCGGGCCGAGCCAGACCAGAATCTCTTCAGGCGCAACATCGAGGCTGTCGAGAGTTGCCTCAAGCACGCCCGCCGCCAGACCACGCCAACCGGCATGGGCCGCTGCTACACGGGTGCCCGCACGATCGCAGAACAACGCCGGCAAGCAATCCGCCGTCATCGCCGCGCAGGCGATTCCCGGCGTTGCGGTCCAGCTGGCATCTGCAGTCGCAACGATGCCCGGATCAGCATGGGCAACGGTGATCCCGTGCACTTGCTGCAACCAGGCAGGCTGTATAGAGAAGTGCTCGGTCAGACGCCGACGGTTCTCGGCGACGGCTTCAGGACGATCATCGACGTGATCACCCAGATTCAGGCTGTCGAACGGCGCCTCGCTGACACCACCCTCGCGGGTGGTGACACAGGCCCTGACGCTGGCCGGCGCAGGCCAGTCCGGCGTCAGCCAGCTCATCCGACGAAGGCCTCGCGATCCTGCTTGAGCAGGGTCAGCAGCCAGACGAAATCTTCCGGCAGCGGCGATTCCCAGCTCATGCGCTCACCGCTCGTCGGGTGATCAAGTTCAAGGAAGCGCGCGTGCAGCGCCTGACGCGGGAAGTGCTTGAGCGATTCCACCATGGTCGGGTTGGCCGCAGGCGGAATGCGGAAACGCCCGCCGTAGGCCGGATCGCCGACCAACGGGAAATTGATGTGCGCCATGTGCACGCGGATCTGGTGGGTCCGACCGGTTTCCAGCTTCACCCGCACATGAGTGTGGGAACGGAAACGCTCGAGCACGCGGTAATGGCTGACGGCAGGCTTGCCGCCTTCCATCACTGCCATGCGCTGGCGTTGCTGGCCGTGACGACCGATCGGCGCATTGATCTTGCCACCGGCGGTGACCACGCCGATCACGATGCACTCGTAGATACGGCTGACGCTGCGGCTCTGCAATTGTGCGACCAGCTTGGTCTGCGCCTGAATGGTCTTGGCCACCACCATCAGACCGGTGGTGTCCTTGTCCAGACGATGCACGATGCCGGCGCGCGGGACATTGATGATGTCCGGCACATGGTGCAACAAAGCGTTGAGCAGGGTGCCATCGGCATGACCGGCAGCCGGGTGCACCACCAGGCCCGCAGGCTTGTTGATCACCAGGATGTCGTCGTCTTCATAGACGATGTCGAGCTCGATGTCCTGGGCGATCCACTCGCCCTGGGCTTCCTGCTCGGCAGTCAGCTCAAGGATGGCACCGCCATGCACAATGTCGCGCGGGCGGATCACCGCCCCGTCCACAGTCAGGCGACCTTCTTTGATCCAGGCGGAAAGGCGCGAGCGTGAGTGCTCAGCGAAGAGTTGGGCGGCGACTTGATCGAGGCGTTGGCCGCCCAATTCGGACGGCACCTCTGCGCGAAGTTCAATTTTATCGGACATGCTCGGACTGGGCGTCGGCACAGCCTTTGGTTTCGGCTGCGCGCTTGTGGTTAAATACGGCGTCTTTTGCCCCGAGGCTTTTCAACGGGGCGCTCATCATAACAGGACGGCCCCGCCCAAGACAGCGGCCGTCATAGGGACGCAAGCCGCCATGCAAGTGAAACACCTGCTGCTGATCGCCATCCTCGCATTGACCGCTGCTTGCTCATCGAAGGAAGTCGTAGACGAAAACCTCAGCGAAGCCGAGCTGTATCAGCAGGCTCAGACTGATCTGGACAACAACAGCTACACCAGCGCCACAGCCAAGCTGAAGGCTCTGGAGTCGCGTTATCCGTTCGGTCGCTACGCCGATCAGGCTCAGCTGGAGTTGATCTACGCCAACTACAAGAACGCCGAGCCGGAAGCTGCGAAGTCTGCCGCCGAGCGTTTCATTCGTTTGCATCCGCAGCATCCGAACGTGGATTACGCGTACTACCTCAAGGGTCTGACCTCGTTCGACCAGGACGTCGGCCTGCTGGCGCGCTTCCTGCCGCTGGACATGACCAAGCGTGACCCGGGCGCCGCCCGTGACTCGTACAACGAGTTCGCGCAGCTGACCAGCCGCTACCCGAACAGCCGCTACGCGCCGGACGCCAAGCAGCGCATGATCTATCTGCGCAACCTGTTGGCCGCCTACGAAATCCACGTCGCCGACTACTACCTGACCCGTCAGGCTTATGTAGCCGCTGCCAACCGTGGCAAGTACGTCGTGGAAAACTTCCAGGAAACCCCATCGGTCGGCGACGGCCTGGCGGTGATGACCGAAGCCTACCAGCGTCTGCACCTCGACGATCTGGCAGCCACCAGCCTGGAAACCCTGAAGCTCAACTACCCGGATCACCCGAGCCTGGAAGATGGCCAGTTCGTGCCACGCGTAGCCGAAGCTGACAACCGTTCGTTCCTGAGCAAGGCGACTCTGGGCCTGATCGAATCGCGTCCACCGCTGCCGCCGGGCGAAACCCGCGCCAACCAGGACGTGCAGAAGCAGTTCCAGGACGCGAAAGATGCGATCCCGAACGAGCTCAAGCCTAAGGACGAAAACGGCGACGTGATCGAAGAGCCAGAGCCGGAATCCAGCGACACCGACCGCTCGTGGTTCAGCTACATGACCTTCGGCGTGTTCGACTGATCACACCGGCGGTACGAAAAAGGGAGATCTGCGGATCTCCCTTTTTTATTGCCGCGCTTTAATAGGCTGTGCGCTGATCGGGTCCTTGGCTAAACTGCCGGATCATCAGTCGAAAAGCCGCTCATCATGCTTCGTTTATTGTTCTGGATTGCCCTGATCTTCGCCGCCATCTGGCTCTGGCGCAAATTCAAGACCCCCGCCTCGTCCACCCGACCGCCGCGCGAACAGGACGCGCCGCCGATGGTGCGCTGCGCACATTGCGGCGTGCATCTGCCGCGCGACCGCGCGCTGGGCAACCAGCAACTGTGGTATTGCAGCCAGGCTCATCTCGAGCAAGGCCCGGGCGCCAGTGGTCGCTGAGGCGGTCAACGCCGACCAGAAACAGGCGCAGCGTCTGCTGCGCCTTTATCACCTGTACCGTTTAAGTGTCGGCATCACTCTGGTGTTGCTGATCTCCAGCAACATGGACAACCGCCTGCTGACGTCGGCCAACGACGATCTGCTGCGCGGCGGCAGCTGGCTGTACCTGATCATCAATATGCTGCTGGTGGTGTTCCTCGAAAACACCCGGCGCCCGGCGCAGTTGTTCACCCTGGCCCTCGTCGACGTGCTGCTGTTGTGCGGCCTGTTCTACGCGGCGGGCGGCGTGGCCAGTGCGCTGGGCAATCTGCTGGTGGTCTCGGTGGCAATCAGCAACACCCTGCTACGCCGACGCATCGGCCTGCTGATTGCCGCCATCGCGGCGATCGGCATTGTCGGCCTGAGCTTTCTGCTGGGTCTGAGCCGCCCCTTGAGCGCCAACGCCTACTTGCAAGCCGGCACCCTCGGCGCGCTGTGCTTCGCCGCCTCGCTGCTGGTGCAAGGGTTGATCCGCCGCCTCGAAGTCAGCGAGACCCTGGCCGAACAGCGCGCCAGCGAAGTGGTCAGCCTGGAGGCGCTGAACGCGTTGATCCTGCAACGCATGCGCACGGGGATTCTGGTGCTCGACGAGCAACGTCGGGTGCAACTGGCCAATCACAGCGCGCAGAGTCTGCTCGGCCATAGTCGCCTGCAAGGTCATTTGATCGACGAGTATTCCCCCGCATTGGTCGAGCGTCTGCAACTGTGGCGCAACAACCCGACCTTGCGCCCGCAGAGCCTGAAAATCCCCGGCAATGGCCTTGAGCTGCAACCCAGCTTCATCGCTCTCGAGCAGAGTCCGAACCAGCAGACGCTGGTGTTTCTCGAAGACCTGGCGCAAATCACCCAACAGGCGCAGCAACTCAAGCTCGCTGCGCTCGGGCGTTTGACCGCCGGCATCTCCCATGAAATTCGCAATCCACTGGGCGCGATCAGTCATGCCGCGCAGCTGTTGGCCGAGTCCGAGGAACTCGATAGCGCAGATCGACGTCTGACGCAGATTATTCAAGACCACTCCCAGCGCATGAACCGAGTCATCGAAAACGTCCTGCAACTGTCCCGCCGCCAGCAAAGCGCGCCGCAACGGCTGGACCTCAAGCCGTGGCTGGAAGACTTCGTCGGCGAAATCCGCGAGCAGGCCAATGAGCGCCAGCACATTCATCTGCGGATCAATTCCGGCGATTTCACCACGCTGATGGACCCGAACCAATTGCGGCAGATTCTCGACAATCTGATACGCAACGCCTGGCGTCACAGTGCGCAAATGCACGAGCAGGCCGACGTCTGGCTGGCACTGTTCGTCGACCCGGACAGCCAGTTGGCGGTGCTTGAGGTCCAGGACAACGGCCCCGGCGTGTCGGCCGATGAACAGGCGCATCTCTTTGAACCCTTCTTCACTACCAGCAGCCAGGGCACCGGTCTTGGCCTTTATCTGTCCCGTGAGCTGTGCGAAAGCAACCAGGCACGCCTAGACTTCAAATCACGCCAAGGCGGCGGCTGCTTTTGCATCACTTTTGCTCACGGACGGAAACAAAGTTGAATACAAGCCCACGGCAAAAAATTCTAATCGTCGACGACGAACCGGATATCCGCGAGCTCCTGGAAATCACCCTGGGACGGATGAAACTCGAGACCTTCAGCGCACGCAATCTGGGCGAAGCTCAGGCGCTGTTGCAGCGCGAGCACTTTGACCTGTGCCTGACCGACATGCGCCTGCCCGACGGCACCGGGCTGGAGCTGGTGCAACACATTCAGCAACGCGCTCCACACCTGCCGGTGGCGATGATCACGGCGTACGGAAGCCTGGAAACTGCGATCAATGCGCTGAAGGCCGGGGCGTTCGATTTCCTCACCAAACCGGTGGAACTGCCGCGCTTGCGCGAACTGGTCAGCTCGGCGCTACGCCTGCCGACAGCGGGTGGCCCGAGCACCGCAATCGAGCGACGCTTGCTGGGCGATTCGCCGCCAATGGCCAATCTGCGCAAGCAGATCGACAAGCTCGCACGCAGTCAGGCACCGGTCTACATCAGCGGCGAATCCGGCAGCGGCAAAGAACTGGTCGCGCGTCTGATCCACGAACAAGGTCCGCGCGCCAGCCAGCCGTTTGTGCCGGTGAACTGCGGGGCAATTCCATCGGAACTGATGGAAAGCGAATTTTTCGGCCACCGCAAAGGCAGTTTCACTGGAGCCGTCGAAGACAAGCCGGGGCTGTTTCAAGCGGCCCATGGCGGCACTCTGTTTCTCGATGAAGTCGCCGATTTGCCACTGTCGATGCAAGTGAAACTGCTGCGGGCGATTCAGGAAAAAGCCGTGCGCAGCGTCGGCGGCCAGCAGGAAACGGTGGTGGACGTGCGCATCCTTTGCGCAACGCACAAAGACCTTGAAGCCGAAGTTTCGGCCGAACGCTTCCGCCAGGATCTGTATTACCGGCTCAACGTCATCGAACTGCGTGTGCCGTCCCTGCGCGAACGCCGCGACGACATTGAGGCGCTTGCCATGCACGTACTCAAGCGCCTGGCCAAAGACACCGGACAACCCGAAGCACGCCTGCATCCGCAAGCGCTGGAGGCGCTGAAGAACTATCGCTTTCCGGGCAATGTGCGCGAACTGGAGAATGTTCTCGAACGCGCGCACACCCTGTGTGAAAACCGCACGATCGAAGCGCAGGATCTGCGTTTGAGCGAAGGCAATTGCACGGCGGACGGGGCGATGGCCGATCTGACGCAGATCGACAATCTTGAGGATTATCTGGAGAGCGTCGAGAGGAAGCTGATTTTGCAGGCGCTTGAGGAAACCCGCTGGAACCGCACGGCGGCGGCGCAGCGGTTGAGTCTGTCGTTTCGGTCGATGCGCTATCGGCTGAAGAAGTTGGGCCTGGATTAAAGGCCCCTTCGCGAGCAGGCTCGCTCCCACATTTGGAATGAGTATTCCTGTGGGAGCGAGCCTGCTCGCGAAGGCGGTCTACCCGCCTCTGACTAAATACGGCCCTCAGGCGCATACGGCGCCGGATCAATAATCGGCGCCCGCCCCAGCATCACATCGGCAAACAACTGACACGATGCCGGCGCGAGCACCAGCCCGTTGCGGTAATGCCCGCAGTTCAGCCACAGCCCTTCGCATCCCGGCACCCGGCCAATAAACGGAACCCCTTCCGGCGACCCCGGCCGCAGCCCGGCCCAGTGCCCGACCACCTCGGCATCCGCCAACGCCGGCAGCAATTCGATTGCCGAGGCCTTGAGGCTTTGCAGCACTATGTCGGTCGGGGTCTTGTCGTAACCTTCGTGCTCCAGCGTGCTGCCAATCAGAATGTGACCGTCGCGACGCGGGATCGCATATCGCCCCTTGGCCAGCACCATGCTCGGCAGGAAATCAGCCGCGCACTTATAGAGAATCATCTGGCCTTTGACCGGCTCGACCGGCAGCGTCAGGCTCAGCGTCTTGAGCAGATCACCGCTCCACGCCCCCGCCGTCAGCACAATCTGGTCGCCGTTGATCACGCCCGTCGGAGTCTGCACGCCGACCACGCGTTCGCCCTCGCGGACGAAGCCACTGACTTCGCATTGCTCATGAATCGTCACATTCGGCAGCGCCAGCAGCGCGGCTTTCAGCGATTTGACCAGCCGTGGATTGCGCACGTTGGCGACATCGGCCATGTAGATCGCTCGGCTGAAACCGCTGCCGAGCACCGGCACCGCGTCATGTGCCGCCGAGATATCCACAGCCCGCAGCGGCCGGTTTTCCCGCTCGGCCCAGGCCAGGGCTGCGGCTTCATCGTCCAGATCCAGCCAATACAGACCAGTGGTGTGCACCTCAGGATCAACCCCCGTGTCGGCAAACAAGCGCTGGCCGAGCTGTGGATAAAAGTCCTGCGACCAATGCGCCAGCGCGGTGACCGCCGGACTGTAGCGCCACGGGTATAGCGGCGAGACGATGCCGCCGCCAGCCCAGGACGATTCCTGGCCGACATTCGAGCGATCCAGCAGCACCACGCTGCGCACTTCGGAGGCGAGATTGTAGGCAGTGAGCAGGCCAATCACCCCGCCGCCGACAATCACCACTTGCTGTTGCCTGGTCATGTTTGATCCAACCGTAAAAAAGACAGTGGGCGCAAAAGGCGCCCGAAAAAGAATACGTCAGCGGCCCCAGCAATCCTTGGCGGTCACTCCGGTTGTCGCGTTGTTCATGCTTCGCACGCCAGTGTTAGTCAGGGTGAAATCCCCGCACTTGTCGGTGGCCATGGCCGAGCCGGTTTTACGCGTCGCGGTCAGCACAAAGGTCTGGTCGGTCAGCGTCGGGGTGATGGTGTAGAAATCATTGCCCGTGCTCAGTCCGGTGACGCCGGTGTAGACGTTGTTGCGGGTATAGAAGCGTTCGAGGGTCTGCGCCTGCTCCGAGAGCAGCGAGACCACTTCGGCGCGACGGCCCTTCTTCACGTATTCGTTGTAGCTGGGGATACTGATGGTGAGGATGATCCCGATAATCGCGATGACGATCATGATCTCGATCAGGGTAAAACCTCGGCTGGTTCTGCGCATGCCTCAAATTCTCGCTTATTGGATTTGTCGCCACATGATACGACGGCTGCCGCCGCCACCTTTCTCCACAATGACCGTGACCGCGCCGCTGGTGTCAGTCGTGCCCTTGCGCTCGCCGTTAGCCGAGATGAAGTTCAGGGTCGGAATGCCGCCGGTAAAAATCACGCCGCTGGATATCGTATCGTTGCTGTCGACCAAACGGTCGCCGGTGGTGTCGATCACGGCGTAGTTGAGCATCTTACCGTTGAACGCATCGAGTTCGACCAACCTGCCCGTACCAAAGCTCGAACAAGGGTCAGTGGTATCGACGCTGGCAGTGGTGAAAACAACTCGCCCCAACACAAGACTGGCCTGATTGATCACGCGTTCACCGGTCAGCACGTTGTTATACACCAGCGGCAGATACCAGCCTTTCTCTGCCGGATAGGTCGTTTCATTCTGGCTGGTGGTCAGGAACTGCCCGGTACTGCCGGAGAACGAACCGGTAATCGCCTGCGCCTGCAAGCTGCTGACGGTGATTTGTCCGGTCCCACCTTCTGCATCCCAGATTGAATAGAACGCCTGCAGATCCTTGTTGGTCTTGTCGGCAGTTTCGTTGAACTTGCCGGTGCCGAAAAACACCTGCTTGCCGCCCTGTGGGTTGTCCGCCAGCAGCGGTTGCGCAGTGATCGGCTGCGTTGCCCCACCCGGGGCGGTGAACAGAGGTTTGCCGGCAAACGCCACGGCCCAGCTTTCTGCCCCGGGTGCGCTCAAGTCGAATTTCCACATACGCCCCTTCAGGTCACCAGCGTAGGCAGCCTGCACCACGTTCGAGGAATTGACCCTGAGTTTTACCGAAGACAGACCGTTAGTGGTTTCCGTGCTGTCGATGACGATTTTCCTGATCAGCGAACCATCCATTGCATCCAGTACGTACAAAGCCGCAACCCCCGAATTGCTGCCGTAACCATTGGCGATGAATGTCGCCCAGCGACCATTGGCCAAGCGTGCCACTTCCGGCCTGGCATAGGCGTAACCCAGATCATTGAACGCATTCGCCGTGTTGGCCGTGGCCGGCGCACTGACTTCCCACAGTGCCCTGATCACGTTACCTGCCGAGGCATCGAACAGTTGCAGCCCATAGAAGGTTTTGCCGCCGGCCCCCGTTCCGCCAATGGCCAGGGTTTTCCAGGTGGTACCGGCCTGCGCATCGAACACGCCGACCTGACCATCCACCAGAAATTTGTGGCTGACGCCGTTGACGTAGTTGGTGTCCGCGATCAGTCGCAGGGAAGGCAGCACGCTGGAGGGCATGTAGGCATAACGGCGGGTGCCGTTCGCCGAATTGATCACGTTGACGAAACCGTCGTTGGCGTTCACTACCAGACTGGTGTTCATGTTCGCAGCCTTGGTGGTCAGGTAGTTGGTGTAACTGCTGTCACCCGTCAAGTCGGATGCGGTCTTGTCCGAAGGCGACGCGAGCACCAGCGGCGAATTGATGATGTCGCCCAGCAGCGCAGTGCGCACTTTGAGCCCGGCCCTGTTGGTCCCTTTGCTCCACTCCACCAGTTCAGTGCCGCTGACACCGGTGGGCAGGCCCTGATTCAGCGTGTTCTGCTGGGCTGGGGAAAAGCTGCCGAATGCCAGAGCAATGGGCGTATTGCTCAAGGTGTTCCATGACTGGAAAGTCGGCGCTGTAGCAGAGGGTACGATGGTGGTGTCGGTCGACCATTGCGCCGTCGAGGTATTTACCGTGCCGGTCGAGGTAAAGCCGAACGACCTGATCGTGCCGCGCCAATCCTTGGGATCGTAGGTTGTCTGGTAAAAACTGCTGCCACTGGTCAACGTACTGCTGCTGGCAACGCCGGCACCACCGGAGCCGGCCTTGGAAGTGATATCGCTCAATGCCGACGATAACGCCGCATTGAGCCCGGAGCTGTCGGTCGCCTGGTAATACCTGCCCTGCCCGTAACTGGCGGCGTCGGACAACATGTCGTTATCCGCCGCGAAACCCACGGTGTAGGTGTTCATGTTCTGCCGGGGAAAATCCACCGCGTTCCAGCTTTTGCCGGCGGCGTCGGTGCCGGTCGAGCGCATGTCGATGTCGAGGGCGAATTTGGCGATGTCATCCAGATAAAGCGTGTCGCCTTCACCGTCACCGTTGAGGTTGTCGCCATCGTTATTCACGCCATCCCAGTTCGGTAAGCGACTGCCTCCCAGCGGATCGTTGGTCGGGAAGGTACGGTCATAGGTCGGCAAGCCATCGGTAATCACCACGCCGTAGTTTTTCTGGCAGCGGTATTGAATCGGACTGGTATAGGTCGCCGGTGTGCCGTTGTAGTAAGGCGCCAAGCCACGCATGTAGCGCGTGACTTCGTAATAGCTCTCGGCCAATGGCGTGTTGGCCACGGCGTTCAAGCCGTTGATCGATGAGATCAGCGCGTTGTAGTTGGTGTCTGCCTGGGCCTGGGTGACGCTGCCCGCGACGGGTGACAAATCGGTGATCGAGCGGGCGATGAAACCGCCGTTGCCCGGGTTGCTGCTCGTCGCCGGATTGAATGTCGACAGGCCCATGCGCAAGGTGCGGTTGCTGCTCACCAGTGCGGTGGAAACGTTGCGCGCCACGTTCATCCGGTAATCGTTGGGGATCGCCCCCGTGGTGAAGTCGCGGGTGCCGGTGCTGTTGGCGAGGCTGACTATGTAGGAAATGTAATCGGCGGAATAACGAGTGTTCTCGTTGCCTACGGGGTCGGGCAGTTTCAGGCACAAGGGCGCCACGCTGTTGTTGTAGAACGCATAGGCGCCTCCCGAGCAGCCGGAGGTTGGCAGGCTCGATAGAAACACCGTGTCGCCAGTAATCTGCGGTGCATTGAGTGCAGAGCACAAGCCGAGGAAGGCATTGCACTGCCGGGCGGGAGTGCGGTTGACGTTCGGGTCGAATCCGGCGGCGTAGATGATGCTGTTCATACTCCCCGAGTCATCGATCAGCAGCATCACGTTCGGCGCCACCGCAGCCGCGCTCAGCAATGGCGAATCGGAAGGCGTGAAAGCCCAGGCCGGTGCCGCCAGGTAGAAACTCAGGAGCATACCGATCAGCAACGACAGGCCGCGCTCAATACTTCGCATAGACACTCTCCACCACGCTACGCGAATTGCCGGCGATGCCGACCGCAGTCACTCGATACAACGTCGCCGAAGTGTTACTCGGTACGTTCACCGCAGTCAGGGTCGTGCCGATGTTCTGCACGCCATAAAAGCCATTACCGGCAGCGATCCAGGTCACCCCGGAGGTCGAATTGAATCCTGCCGAGCTGACCGATGACGATTCCGCCGGCGGCAGACATTGGTTCGTGCCGCTGCACACCGCCAACGAGTAACTGTCCAGTTGCACTGCGCTTTCGCCGACACGCAATGCCGCTTCGGCCGCCTGAAATGATTGATTGCGCAGGCTTACGCTGCCGGCCATTTTCTCTTGCAGGTTGGCGCTCTGCATCGAGGACAAACCGATCAATGTGAGCAACAGCAGAAACACCAGGCTCACCAACAGGACCATGCCGCGCTGGGCCTGACGTTGCTGCAAGGATATCCTCATCGCCGCCCCCCTCATGGCAAGCGGTTGCGCAATGCCGCAACCACGTTGAAGGTTTGATTGCGCACCCGATTGTTCGGGTCGGTGAGGGTCAGGCTCAGGCGCACGCTGCGGATGCGCGCGGGATCGCCAGGGTTGCTGCTGTAGGTTGAGGCTGCGACGTCGGTCGCCGAACTGGCCAGACCGAATGTGACGTTGAAGGCGCTGACGTTGTTCACCAGCACTTGCTGCGCCGGATTGCCGCTGCCAGTGCCCATGAGGATCTGGTTATTGCTGAAACTGTAGATCAGGCGCCGGATCGGAAACGCGATCTGCCCCATGGTCGGGCTGCGCAATCCGCTGTAGGCGACCGCGCTGTTGCGACAGTCGGAAATCACCGTCCAGGTCGGCGTGCCCCCGCCGCTGCCGACATCGGCGGTGACCATGGTCAGCTTGAGATTGGCGTTATCCCAGCTGATCGGGATGAGTTGGGCAGTGTTGAAATCCCCTGCTGAGCTGGAGTCGACGATGGTGCCGAGGCAGCCGAACATGCCGACCATGCGGATTTCCTGAATCATTTTGCTGAGGACGAAGCGCGCATCTTCCTGCATCGCTGCGGCGCTGTTCTGGCTGACGTAGGTGTTTTTTGCGGCGATGAATATCTGCACCACACCGAGTACGACGATCAACCCCAAAGCCAGGGCAATCAGCAACTCGATCAGGCCGAAACCACGGCTGGTGTGCTTCATGGCGTAGCCACCGGATCGACCGCCGCCCGGCTGGTCAGGACGAAACTGCGCTGGGCACTGGCAGCGTTCGCCGCGCGCGCATCGCTCCAGGTAATGGTGATGGTGTAGACCCGCTGGTTGAGGGTGATGGTGCCCGTCGCGGTCGGGCCGCCGAAGTTGGCGATGTTGGTGGTGAAGTCGTAGAGGTCCTGGTCCCGCGCATTACTGAGATTGCCCGAGGTCGGTGGCGCAACGGTGTAGTTGGCGCCGGAATTGGCGCGGATGCGATCCATCATGTCATAGGCGATGAAGCTGGCCTGACTGGTCATCCGCGAACTGTCGGTGTACTTCAGCGCATTGAGCTGCACCGCCGCTGCGCCCAACAGCCCGACGGTGAGAATCAGCAGCGCGACCAGCACTTCGATCAGCGTCATGCCCTCCTGTGCGTTTTTGCTCCCTGCCCTCATCCGCAATTTCCACCCAGTTGAATGCGTCCGTTCAAACACACGTTCAGCGTCCTGCTTTGCGTGCCCAGCGTGTAACCGATGACTACCGCCGTCGACGGTGCCGCCAGACCACCAAGATTGTTGAAATCCAGTGCGGTCACTCCTGAGGGTAGCGTCAGAGTCGCGCCACTGCTCATTGCTGGAACAACCCGCAACACATTGGCCGGATTGCCAGTACTGTCGTAGACCGCCAGTTCACCGGTCCAGACACTGCCGCCAGCGGTCGGACGCAGACGCGTGGTCACGCCGCGATTGATTGCCTCGAGGCGAGCGAAATTGATCGCCCGCTGCAAGTCGCCGACTTCGGTATCCGCCCTGCTGCTCTGGATCGTACGGGTAAAGGCCGGCACCGCCAGCGTGATCAGTATCAGGAACACCGCGATGGCGACCAGCAACTCGACCAGCGTGAAACCTTTTGTACGAAGATCCATCGGTGCCCTCCGTTGCCGTCGGCTATACCTGCTTTTACACGCTAGAACATTGGCTCGGCACGCGCCGACTGATTTGCCCTGCGCGGCGCACGGATTGCGCTGCTCATACCATTCCACGGAGGGATTTTTCATGCCGCAACACGGTTTCAGCCTGATTGAACTGCTTATGGGACTGGCGATTGGCGCAATTGTTCTGCTGCTGGTCAGCCCGGCGTTCGCCGCACTCAAACAGGCGACTCAACGCGACCACGCGGCGCAGTCGCTGCTCGAAGGCATCCGCCACGCTCGCACACTGGCCATCACGCACAATCAGAGCGTGGTGATCCATGGCATCGACGGTGACTGGAGTCAGGGTTGGCGGATCATTCTGGATCGAAGCGGCAAGGGGCCGGAGGACAGCAGCAATCCGCTGCTGGTTGAACGCGCCAGTGAGGCGAAAGTACCGATTGTCGGCAACTGGTGGGTGAGCCGCTATGTGCGGTTCAGTCATTTGGGGCAACCGCTAATGCCGGGAAGGCGGTTTCAGGCAGGGACAATACACGTCTGCTCGCCGCGCGAACCGGTCAGCCAGCGGCAGATCGTGCTGGCGGCGACCGGTCGCGTGCGCCTGAGCAGTCAGGAGACCGAACAGGCGCTGTGCGACAAACGCAGAAGCGTCAGATCGAACGGACGCGCAGCTCTTTCGGCATCGAGAACGTGATGTTCTCCTCACGGCCAGCCAGCTCGTCGGCACCGGTCGCGCCCCAGGCCTGCAATTGCTGGATCACGCCCCGGACCAGCACTTCCGGTGCCGAGGCGCCAGCGGTAATGCCAATGCGCTCGACGCCGTCGAACCAGCTCTGTTGCAGATCCTCGGCACCGTCGATCAGGTACGCCGGAGTCGCCATGCGCTCAGCCAATTCGCGCAGACGGTTGGAGTTGGAACTGTTCGGGCTGCCGACGACCAGCACCACGTCGCACTCGTCGGCCAGTTGCTTGACGGCGTCCTGGCGGTTTTGTGTGGCGTAGCAGATATCGTCCTTGCGCGGGCCACCAATCGCCGGGAAGCGCGTGCGCAGGGCATCGATAACGCGACTGGTGTCGTCCATCGACAAGGTTGTCTGGGTGACGAAAGCGAGTCTTTCCGGATCGCGCACCTGCAATGCGGCCACGTCCTTTTCGTCTTCAACGAGGTAGATCGCGCCGCCATTGCTGGCGTCGTACTGGCCCATGGTGCCCTCGACTTCCGGGTGACCGGCGTGGCCGATCAGGATGCACTCGCGACCGTCGCGGCTGTATTTGGCGACTTCGATGTGCACCTTCGTCACCAGCGGGCAGGTTGCATCGAATACTTTCAGGCCACGACCGGCAGCTTCGTTGCGCACGGCTTGGGAAACACCGTGGGCGCTGAAGATGACGATCACGTCATCGGGTACCTGATCGAGCTCTTCGACGAAAATCGCGCCACGGCTGCGCAGGTCTTCGACGACGAACTTGTTGTGCACCACTTCGTGACGCACATAGATCGGTGGCCCGAAAACTTCCAGGGCGCGGTTGACGATTTCGATCGCCCGGTCCACACCGGCGCAGAAGCCACGGGGGTTGGCGAGTTTGATTTGCATGCTGTGCCTCGTGTCTTGCGCGCGAAAACAATGGAAAACAGACTGTGGAGACCTGCTTGTTGTGGCGAGGGGATTCATCCCCGCTCGGCTGCTTAGCAGTCGTAGACCGTCAACGGACTTATCTTAGAATCCGTTGACTGGTCTGGGGGCGCTTCGCACCCCAGCGGGGATAAATCCCCTCGCCACAGAAGCTCACTCCTGCATTTTTAGATCGCTTTGACGGAAATGATTTCCACGTCAAAGGTCAGCGTCTTGCCCGCCAGCGGGTGGTTGAAGTCGACGGTCACTTGCGTGCCGTCGAATTCCTTCACCACACCTGGCAATTCAGTATTGGCCGCATCGTTGAAGATCACCAGCAGACCCGGCGACAACTCCATGTCGCTGAACTGCGAACGCGGGATGGTCTGCACGTTCTGCGGGTTTGGCTGACCGAAAGCGTTTTCCGGCTCGACGGTCAGGGTGCGCTTGTCGCCGGCCTTGAAGCCGAACAGTGCGGCTTCGAAACCCGGCAGCAGGTTGCCGTCGCCGACCTTGAACGTCGCCGGGGCCTTGTCGAAGGTACTGTCGACGGTGTCACCGTTTTCCAGGCGCAAAGCAAAGTGCAGGGTGACTTCGGTGTTCTGGCCGATGCGTTGCTCAGTCGATAGCGGTTCAGTCATGAGCAGCCTCTTCGGTTTTCTTCGATTTGAACATGTCCAGTGCCAGCATGATCGCGCCAACGGTGATCGCGCTGTCGGCAATGTTGAACGCCGGGAAATACCAGCGGTTCTGCCAGTGCACCAGAATGAAGTCGATCACATGGCCCAGGGCAATGCGGTCATACAGGTTGCCCAGCGCGCCACCCAGCACCAACGCTAGGGCGACGGCCAGCCAGGTGTCGTTGCGGCCCAGACGCTTGAGCCAGACCACCAGCACGGCACTGACGACAATGGCGATCAGGGCAAACAGCCAGCGCTGCCAGCCGGAGCTGTCGGCGAGGAAGCTGAAGGCAGCGCCAGTGTTGTAGGCCAGCGTCCAGCTGAACAGATCGGGAATGATCACGATCTGCTGGAACATTTCGAGCTTGGCTTCGAAGTAGAACTTGCTGGCCTGGTCAATGACCAGAACCAGCAGGCTCAACCACAGCCAGCTCAGCCGTCCGAAACGGCCAATGGCATCAGGCATAGTGACGAACCTCGCCAGCACCGCTGATGTTGTCGACGCAACGCCCGCAGATTTCCGGATGCTCCGGGTTCACGCCGACGTCTTCGCGGCAATGCCAGCAACGCGCGCATTTCGGGAACGCCGATTTGACGATCTTCAGTTTCAGACCGCTGACTTCGGTGGCCACTGCATCGGCCGGAGCCTGAACGAACGGTGCAACGCTGGCAGTCGAGGTGATCAGGACAAAGCGCAGCTCGTTGCTCAGCTTGGCCAGATCGGCGCTCAGCGCCTCTTCGGCAAACAGCGTCACTTCGGCCTGCAGGTTGCCACCGACGGCTTTCGCCGCACGCTGGATTTCCATCTCTTTGTTGACCGCGACCTTCACTTCCATGATGCGATCCCAGTAGGCGCGACCCAGCTCGAAGCCTTCCGGCAGCTCGGTCAGGCCTTCGTACCAGGTGTTGAGCATGACCGACTCGTTACGCTCGCCCGGCAGGTATTGCCACAGCTCGTCAGCAGTGAAGGCGAGGATCGGCGCGATCCAGCGCACCAGCGCTTCAGAGATGTGGAACAGCGCGGTCTGGCACGAGCGCCGGGCCTTGCTGTCGGCGCCGGTGGTGTACTGGCGGTCCTTAATGATGTCGAGGTAGAAACCGCCCAGCTCCTGCACGCAGAAGTTGTGGATCTTCGAGTAGACGTTCCAGAAACGGTATTCGCCGTAGTGCTCTTGCAACTCGCGTTGCAGCAGCAGCGTACGATCCACGGCCCAGCGATCCAGCGCCAGCATGTCTTCGGCCGGCAGCAGGTCGGTGGCCGGGTTGAAACCGGTCAGGTTGGAAAGCAGGAAGCGCGCGGTGTTACGGATACGACGGTAGGCATCGGCGCTGCGCTGCAGGATCTGCTCGGACACCGCCATTTCGCCGGAGTAGTCGGTCGAAGCGACCCAAAGACGCATGATGTCGGCGCCCAGGGTGTCGTTGACCTTCTGCGGCGCGATCACGTTGCCCAGCGATTTGGACATCTTGCGGCCGGACTCGTCGACGGTGAAGCCGTGCGTCAGCAGCTCGCGATATGGCGCGTGGTTGTCGATGGCGCAACCGGTCAGCAACGAGGAGTGGAACCAGCCACGGTGCTGGTCGGAACCTTCCAGGTAGAGGTCGGCACGCGGGCCGCTCTCGTGGCCCATCGGGTGCGAACCGCGCAGAACGTGCCAGTGCGTGGTGCCCGAGTCGAACCAGACGTCGAGGGTGTCGCT
This sequence comes from Pseudomonas sp. Sample_20, assembly GCF_004307585.1. NCBI lineage: Bacteria > Pseudomonadati > Pseudomonadota > Gammaproteobacteria > Pseudomonadales > Pseudomonadaceae > Pseudomonas > Pseudomonas sp. Sample_20. Next base: position 72,312 of record NZ_RCOA01000028.1, read on the forward strand.
GATCTTGTCGTACTGCGGCGCTTCATCACCGAGCAGTTCGGCAGCGTCGAGTTTGAACCAGGCTTCGATGCCTTCGACTTCAACGCGTTTGGCGACTTCCTCCATCAGCTCGACGGTACGCGGGTGCAGCTCGCCGCTTTCCTTGTTGAGGAAGAACGGGATCGGCACGCCCCAGTTGCGCTGACGCGAGATGCACCAGTCCGGACGATTGGCGATCATCGAGTGCAGGCGCGCCTGGCCCCAGGCCGGAACGAACTTGGTGTCTTCGATGGCTTTGAGCGAGCGCACGCGCAGGGTGTCGCCGCTGGTTGGCTCCTTGTCCATGCCGATGAACCACTGCGCGGTGGCGCGGTAGATCAGCGGGGTCTTGTGGCGCCAGCAGTGCATGTAGCTGTGTTCGATGACGGTGGTGTGCATCAGCGCACCGACTTCGGTCAGTTTTTCTACGATGGCCGGATTGGCCTTCCAGATGAACTGGCCGCCGAAGAATTCCAGCGACGGCACGTACACGCCGTTGCTCTGTACCGGGTTGAGGATGTCGTCGTTGACCATGCCGTATTTCTTGCAGGTCACGAAGTCGTCCACGCCGTAGGCCGGGGCGGAGTGAACCACGCCGGTGCCTGCGCCCAGTTCGACGTAGTCAGCCAGGTACACCGGCGACAGACGATCGTAGAACGGGTGACGGAAGTTGATCAGCTCCAGCTCTTTACCGGTGGTGGTGGCGATGACCGAACCTTCCACGCCATAGCGCGCCAGGCAGGCTTCGACCAGCTCTTCAGCCAGCACCAGCAGCTTGTCGCCGATATCGACCAGGGCATAGTTGAATTCCGGGTGCACGTTCAGCGCCTGGTTGGCCGGGATGGTCCACGGGGTGGTGGTCCAGATCACGATCGCAGCAGGTTTGCTCAGCGACGCGAGACCGAACGCGGCAGCCAGTTTGGCTTCATCAGCGATCGGGAACGCGACGTCGATGGTCGAGGATTTCTTGTTCTCGTACTCGACTTCCGCTTCAGCCAGAGCCGAACCGCAATCGAAGCACCAGTTCACTGGCTTGAGGCCCTTGAAGACGAAACCGCCCTTGACGATTTCGGCGAGGGCGCGGATTTCACCGGCCTCGTTCTTGAAGTCCATGGTCTTGTACGGGTTGGCGAAGTCGCCGAGCACGCCGAGACGGATGAACTCGGACTTCTGCCCTTCGATCTGCTCGGTGGCGTAGGCACGGCACAGCTCGCGGGTCTTATCCGCGCCGAGGTTCTTGCCGTGGGTCACTTCAACCTTGTGCTCGATCGGCAGGCCGTGGCAGTCCCAGCCCGGGACGTACGGCGCGTCGAAACCCGACAGGGTTTTCGAGCGGATGATCATGTCCTTGAGAATCTTGTTCAGTGCGTGACCGATGTGGATCGTGCCGTTGGCGTACGGAGGGCCGTCGTGCAGGACGAACTTCGGACGATCCTTGCCAATCTCGCGCAACTTTCCGTACAGGCCAATACTGTCCCAGCGCTGCAGGATCTGCGGTTCGCGCTGTGGCAGGCCGGCCTTCATTGGGAAGGCGGTGTCCGGAAGGTTTAGCGTGGCTTTATAGTCGGTCATTTAAGGCTCTTCATTAGCGATGGGCGCTAGGTGCGGCTAGTGCACGGGCGGTGGCGACATCCGCATTGATCGCCGTTTTCAATGCCTCCAGAGAGGCGAAGCGCTGCTCTTCACGCAGCTTTTGGTGGAAAACCACCGTCAAACGCCGGTCATACAGATCGCCGGCAAAATCTAACAGATGGACCTCGAGGTGGGCTTTGCCATCCCCTTGCACCGTGGGACGCACGCCAATATTGGCGACACCGGGCCAGGTCTTGCCGTCGATGTCGACATTCACCAGATAGACGCCGGTGAACGGCACGCGACGACGCTTGAGTTGAATGTTGGCAGTGGGCGTGCCCAGTTGCCGGGCCAGTTTCTGACCATGCAGCACGCGACCGGCGATGCGGTACGGACGGCCGAGCAAGCGTTCGGCCAAGGCAAAATCGGCCGCAGCCAAGGCGTTGCGCACCTGCGTGCTGCTGACGCGAATGCCGTCCAGCTCGACGGTTTGCGCCGCTTCGACGGTGAAACCGTGAACCTGCCCGGCCTGCATCAGAAAATCGAAATCGCCGAGGCGGTCGCAACCGAAACGGAAATCGTCACCGACCTCCAGATGCTGCACGCCAAGGCCATCGACCAGAATGGTATCGACGAACTCACTGGCGCTGAGCTTGCTCAGCCGCTGGTTGAACGCCAGGCACAACACCCGGTCGACGCCTTCAGCGGCCAGCAATTGCAGCTTGTCGCGCAACCGCGCCAGACGTGCCGGTGCGGTGTCGGGAGCAAAGAACTCCCGTGGCTGCGGCTCGAAAATCACCACGCAGCTGGGTACACCCAACTCGAGCGCACGCTCACGCAGCCGGGCCAGGATAGCCTGGTGACCACGGTGAACACCGTCAAAGTTGCCAATAGTGGCGACGCAGCCCCGATGCCGGGGGCGCAAGTTGTGGAGGCCTCGAACCAGCTGCATAACGCGCTTCTTGCTCATAAAGTGGTCGATTATAACCACACCCGACGGCCGACGACAGGCAACACCGTAACGCAAAGTGAACGAGCCGACAAAACCGCCGGCCCATGCCTGCTCATGAAGGCTGAAACCTCAGCTCAAGGCCTTGCGATTGAAGTCGCGCAGACGGAAACCCAGCAGCAGCAACATACCGAAATACGCCACCACACCGGCCACCACCAGCGCGCCCAGGCGCAAGAAGCGCTCAAGCATATGGCCCTCATCCCACGCGGGCATGAAATGCATGCCCGCCAGCAACACCGCCGACATCACGGTCACCGCAACGACCAGCTTGAAGCCGAATTTGCCCCAGCCCGGTTGCGGTTGATACATCTTTTGCTTGCGCAGCTGATAGAACAGCAGCCCGGCGTTCAGGCAAGCACCGGCACTGATCGCCAAGGCAAGGCCGGCATGGGCCAGTGGGCCGATCAACGCCAGGTTGAACAACTGCGTGCAGACCAGCGTGAAAATCGCGATTTTCACCGGGGTGCGAATGTTCTGTTGCGCATAAAAGCCCGGCGCCAGCACTTTGATCACGATAATCCCGAGCAGGCCGACCGAATAGGCAATCAGCGCACGCTGGGTCATCTCGGCATCAAAGCCACTGAACTGGCCGTACTGAAACAATGAAACAGTCAGCGGTTCAGCAAGAATCCCCAGCGCCAATGCGCACGGCAGCACCAGCACAAAGCACAGGCGCAGCCCCCAATCGAGGATCCGCGAGTATTCGTGGCGATCCTTGCTGGCGTAGGTCTTGGCCAGCGTTGGCAGCAGAATCGTGCCGAGCGCCACGCCCAATACGCCCGACGGCAATTCCATCAGGCGGTCGGCGTAATACATCCACGACACTGAACCTGCGACCAGAAACGAGGCGAAGATGGTGTTGATGATCAATGAAATCTGGCTGACCGACACGCCGAGAATCGCCGGCAGCATCTGCTTCATCACCCGCCACACGCCGCTGTCGCGCAGGTTCAGGCGCGGCAGCACGAGCATGCCGATCTTTTTCAGGTGCGGCAGCTGATACAGCAACTGCGCCAGACCGCCGACCAACACTGCCCACCCGAGCGCCATGACCGGCGGATCGAAATACGGCGTGAGGAACAGCGAAAACACGATCATGCTGACGTTGAGCAGAGTCGGCACGAAGGCCGGCACCGAGAAGCGGTTCCAGGTGTTGAGGATCGCGCCGGCCAGCGACGACAGCGAGATCAGCAATATATAAGGAAAGGTCACCCGCAACAGATCGGAGGTGAGCTGGAATTTCTCCGGGGTATCGGTAAAACCGGGCGCTGTGGCCCAGATCACCCAAGGGGCGGCGATCATGCCCAGTGCAGTGACAACTGCCAACACCAGCGTCAACAGGCCCGATACATAGGCAATAAAGGTGCGCGTCGCCTCTTCGCCCTGCTGGCTTTTATATTCGGCCAGGATCGGCACGAACGCCTGGGAGAAAGCCCCTTCGGCAAAGATCCGCCGCAGCAGGTTGGGCAGTTTGAACGCAATAAAGAAGGCATCCGTGGCCATCCCGGCGCCGAATGTCCGCGCGATCAGCGTGTCACGAACAAAACCCAGAATCCGGGAAAGCATCGTGATAGAGCTGACGGCGGCCAACGATTTGAGCAGATTCATTGAGAGAGTTTGTGCCTGTCGATAAACAGCAGGCGAACAATGCGCCTACTTGTGCGATACTCCGCGCCGCAACAGCACAGAGCCAAAGCTCGCGAGTTTACAGGTCAAGCGCCGGAAATAAATATCCCGCCTCTTTATACCTACCACTTAGCGGAACGATTCAAGTGCCCTTGACAAGACAAGTCTTCATCGGCATGATTCGCGGCCTATTTTGTTTGCTATTTCCTAAAAAGTCTTTCGAGGAGCTCGACGGTGGCCAACTCACCTTCCGCCAAAAAACGTGCAAAACAGGCTGAGAAGCGTCGCAGCCACAACGCCAGCCTGCGTTCCATGGTTCGTACCTACATCAAGAATGTAGTTAAGGCCATCGACGCAAAAGACGCTGAAAAAGCTCAAGCTGCATACGTTCTGGCTGTGCCAGTTATCGACCGTATGGCCGATAAAGGCATCATCCACAAGAACAAGGCTGCTCGTCATAAGAGCCGTCTGAATGGCCACGTCAAAGCGCTGAAAGAAGCCGCTTAATCGACGCAGTCATTAAAAAACCGACCTCAGGGTCGGTTTTTTATTGCCTGTGATTCAACAAGCTACAGGCAAAAAAACTGTGGGAGCGAGCCTGCTCGCGAATGCGATCTGCCAGTTGATATTTCTATCGACCGACATGACCTCTTCGCGAGCAGGCTCGCTCCCACAGTTCGGATTGATGACGCTTATTGCTGGACCGGCACCCACGGCAGGATCGGGATGGCCGTGACCGCATTCTGCGGACTGCCCTCGATCAAGCGATCGCTGTAGACCAGGTACACCAGCGTGTTGCGCTTCTTATCGAGGAAACGCACCACCTGCATGGTCTTGAACACCAGCGAAGTGCGCTCCTTGAACACCTCGTCGCCATCCTTCAGCTCACCCTTGAACTTGATCGGCCCGACCTGGCGACAAGCGATCGACGCCTCAGCACGATCCTCGGCCAGACCGAGACCACCCTTCACTCCACCAGTCTTGGCGCGTGACAGGTAGCAGGTCACGCCTTCGACTTTCGGATCATCGAACGCCTCGACCACGATCCGGTCATTCGGCCCGACAAACTTGAACACCGTCGACACCTGGCCGATTTCCTCGGCCGAGGCCAGCAATGGCATGGCCATCAGCAGGCCCAACAATCCTTTCGCTACACGCATCGAATTTTCCTTAGACCAGAATCAGGTTGTCACGGTGAACCAGTTCCGGCTCCGCCATGTAACCGAGCAAACCGACAATCGCATCCGACGACTGACCGATGATTTTTTGCGCTTCCAGGGCGCTGTAATTGGCCAGACCCCGAGCGATCTCCCGACCATCCGGCGCTATGCAGACGACCATCTCACCGCGACGGAAACTGCCTTGAACCAGTTTCACCCCCACCGGCAGCAGGCTTTTGTTGCCCTTGGACAACGCCGACACCGCCCCCTCATCCAGCACCAGAGTGCCACGGGTTTGCAGATGACCGGCCAACCACTGCTTGCGCGCCGCGAGCATGCCGCGCTCCGGCGATAGCAGCGTGCCGATGCGCTCGCCCGCCTTGAGACGATCAAGCACGCGCTCAAGGCGCCCGCCGACGATGATGGTGTGCGCACCGGAACGCGCTGCCAGGCGCGCCGCGCGCAGCTTGGTCTGCATGCCGCCGCGCCCCAGCGCACCGCCGGTACCGCCGGCGACCGCATCCAGAGTCGGATCATCGGCGCGCGCTTCATAAATCAGTTGCGCATCAGGATTGTTGCGCGGATCGGCGTCGAACATGCCGTCGCGATCGGTAAGGATCACCAGCAGATCGGCCTCGACCAGATTGGCCACCAGCGCCGCCAACGTGTCGTTGTCGCCGAAACGGATTTCATCGGTGACCACAGTGTCGTTTTCGTTGATCACCGGAATGACTTTCAGCTCGACCAGCGCACGCAAGGTACTGCGGGCGTTGAGGTAGCGCTTGCGGTCGGACAGGTCGTCGTGGGTCAGGAGAATCTGCGCAGTGTGCCGGCCATGCTCGGCGAAGCTCGACTCCCACGCCTGCACCAGCCCCATCTGACCGATTGCAGCGGCCGCCTGGAGCTCGTGCATGGCACTGGGTCGTGCGGTCCAGCCCAAGCGACTCATGCCGGCCGCCACCGCCCCGGAGGACACCAGCACCAGCTCGACGCCCGCCTCATGCAGCGCCACCATCTGCTCGACCCAGACACTCATTGCCGCGCGATCCAGCCCTTTGCCGTCAGCTGTCAGCAAAGCGCTGCCGATCTTCACGACCCAACGCTGCGCACCTGTCACCTTGCTCCGCATCATCTTCAACCTTAGCTTGAGGGCAGCGCGACCTGGCACTGCCCGTGACGTTAATCGTGGCGATTGCTGACCAACGATCGATTTCCGGATACTAAAACGCCGCTCGATTGAGCGGCGTTCAAGTTTATCGCAACGGATCAGTCACGCACGTAAATGATTTCCGGACCGTCTTCGTCATCCACATCTTCTTCGTCCCAGTCATCGTCGCCGATGTCATGGACCGACTTAACGCCGCTGCGACGCAGGGCACGCTTGTCGTCCAGCGCCTGCAACTGCGCGCGAGCTTCGTCTTCGATGCGCTGATCGAGATCGGCCAGCTCTTCCTTGTATGCAGGATCTGCGGCGAGGCGATCGGCACGGTCTTCCATGTAACGCATGATGTCGTGGCACAGACGCTCGGTACCGATCTTGGCGATGGCCGAGATCACGTACACCGGACCGGTCCATTCCAGGCGATCAACGATTTCCTTGACGCGAGCATCGTGCTCTTCTTCAAGAATCTGGTCGCACTTGTTCAGCACCAGCCAGCGATCACGCTCGGCCAGCGACGGGCTGAACTTGATCAACTCGTTGACGATCACTTCAGCCGCGTCCGGAGCACTGGAATCATCCAGCGGCGCCATGTCGACGAGGTGCAGCAGCAGACGCGTACGCGCCAGGTGCTTGAGGAAGCGAATGCCCAGGCCGGCACCGTCGGAAGCGCCTTCGATCAGACCCGGAATGTCGGCAATGACGAAGCTCTTCCAACGATCGACGCTGACCACACCCAGGTTCGGCACCAGTGTGGTGAACGGGTAGTCGGCGACTTTCGGCTTGGCGGCCGAGACCGAACGGATAAAGGTACTTTTACCGGCGTTCGGCAAGCCCAGCAGACCGACGTCGGCCAGCACTTTCATTTCCAGTTTCAGGTCGCGCTGCTCGCCCGGCTTGCCTGGCGTGGTCTGACGCGGTGCACGGTTAGTACTGGATTTGAAACGGGTGTTGCCCAGACCGTGCCAGCCGCCCTGCACTACCATCAGTTTCTGACCGGCCTTGGTCAGGTCGCCGATGACTTCCTGAGTGGCAGAGTCGATCACGGTGGTGCCGACCGGCACGCGCAGGATCAGGTCTTCGCCCTTCTTGCCGGTGCAGTCGGTGCTGCCGCCGTTGGAGCCACGCTCGGCATCGAAGTGACGGGTGTAACGGTAGTCGACCAGGGTGTTGAGGTTTTCGTCGGCCATCATGTAGATGGAACCGCCGTCACCGCCATCACCGCCGTTCGGGCCGCCGTTTTCAATGAATTTTTCCCGGCGGAAACTCATGGCACCGTTGCCACCGTCACCGGCCTTTACGCGAATCGATACTTCATCAACAAACTTCATAACCAACGCCTCTCGCCGTACGGACGAGCCGAAAAACAATCAAGACATAAGACTCTTGCAAAAATGAGCGCAGCGACCCCAAGACACGACCTGCATCGCACGCCGACAGCCCATACAAACAGCTTTGCAAGAGACTCACCCCACAAACGAAAAAGCCCCGTCGCAAGACAGGGCTTCTCCAGCGATCTCGCGATTAAGCCGCGATTACGCTCACGTAACGACGACCGAAGGCGCCCTTTACTTCGAACTTGATCACGCCTTCGATTTTAGCGAAGAGAGTGTGATCCTTGCCCATGCCAACGCCGTAGCCAGCGTGGAATTGGGTGCCGCGCTGACGCACGATGATGTTGCCGGCCTTGATGACCTGGCCGCCATACATCTTCACGCCAAGGCGTTTGGCTTCTGAGTCGCGACCGTTACGGGTACTACCACCAGCTTTTTTGTGTGCCATGAGTTCAATTCTCCTAGTGAGGAATTAGGCTGTAATTAAGCCTGAATACCGGTGATTTTGATCTCGGTGAACCACTGGCGGTGGCCCATACGCTTCATGTGGTGCTTACGGCGACGGAACTTGATGATGCGGACTTTATCGTGACGACCTTGGGAGATCACTTCAGCCTTGACGGTTGCGCCAGCAACAACTGGTGCGCCGATGTTCACGTCGTCGCCGTTGGCGACCAGCAGAACGCGATCAAAAGTCACGGATTCGCCAGTAGCGATTTCCAGTTTTTCGATCTTCAGGTATTCACCTTCAGCGACCTTGTATTGCTTACCGCCGGTAACGATTACTGCGTACATGGTATTTCTCCGATAATCCTGCTCACCCAGCTCTTTATAAGAAGAGGTATTGGCTGGCATGGCTGCATGGGGCTGGAACGGCCCAAGTGCAATTGCGTAAGGCAGGTGCTGCCCAGGAAGTTCAGGGTGCGCGATTGTACGCAAGCAATCTGCCTCGCGCAAGTGGCCGTCCATCGCGCCTTGACAGGTCTGGACGGGGGTCCTAGCATGCCGCGCAACCCTTCTGGAGCGACTCTCGCTGATGCAACCCCAAGCTTTCTACCGCGCGGTGGCGGACGATTTTAGCGCCGTCGACGGCATCATCAAGAAGCAGCTGACGTCTCGAGTGCCGCTGGTATCGAAAATCGGCGATTACATCACGTCGGCCGGCGGCAAACGCCTGCGTCCTTTATTAGTGTTGCTGTGTGGCAAGGCCCTGGGTCGCGAAGGGGACGACATGCGCCTGCTGGCCGCCACCATCGAATTCCTGCATACCGCGACCCTGCTGCATGACGACGTCGTCGACATGTCCGGCATGCGTCGTGGCCGCTCGACCGCCAACGCCATGTGGGGCAATGCCCCGAGCGTGCTGGTCGGCGACTTCCTGTATTCGCGCTCGTTCGAAATGATGGTCGAACTGGGCTCGATGCCGGTGATGAAGATTCTCTCCCAGGCCACGCGCATCATCGCTGAAGGCGAAGTGTTGCAGCTGTCCAAGGTGCGTGACGCCAGCACCAGCGAAGAAACCTACATGGAAGTCATCCGCGGCAAGACCGCGATGCTCTTCGAAGCCTCTACCCACAGCGCCGCCGCGCTCGCCGGCGCGACCGCCGAGCAGAGCGAAGCCCTGCGCACGTTCGGCGATCACTTGGGTGTGGCGTTCCAGCTGGTTGATGACCTGCTCGACTATAAAGGCGACGCAGAAACCCTGGGCAAGAACGTCGGCGACGATCTGGCCGAAGGCAAGCCAACCCTGCCGCTGATCTACACCATGCGCGAAGGTACGGCCGAGCAGGCGGCACTGGTGCGTCAGGCGATCCAGAAAGGCGGGATCGAAGACCTGGAAAGCATCCGCATCGCCGTCGAAGCGTCCGGCTCGCTGGAGTACACCGCGCAACTGGCCCGCGATTACGTGGCCCGCGCGATCAAGTGCCTCGAGGCGCTGCCGGCCAGCGAATACCGCGATGCGCTGGTGGAACTGAGCGAGTTCGCGGTAGCCCGCACGCACTGATTCATCCCCTGTGGGAGCGAGCCTGCTCGCGAAAGCAATCTGCCAATCGACTCAATGTTGACTGACACAGCGCTTTCGCGAGCAGGCTCGCTCCCACAGTTGTTTCTGCGCTATGCCCTCCTCCGCGTAAAACCCTATACAATGTGCGCCCTTTAGCCCTCCTGATACCCAAGGAACCTTAGTGAGCACGTTGCCACCCTGCCCGAAATGCAATTCCGAATACACCTACGAAGACGGCACCCAACTGGTCTGCCCCGAGTGCGCCCACGAGTGGTCTGCCAGCGGCGAAGCCGAAGTGGCGGCCGATGATGCCGTGAAGAAAGATTCGGTCGGCAACGTCCTGCAGGACGGCGACACCATCACCGTGATCAAGGACCTCAAGGTCAAAGGCACGTCGCTGGTGGTCAAGGTCGGCACCAAGGTCAAGAACATCCGCCTGTGCGATGGCGATCATGACATCGACTGCAAGATCGACGGCATCGGTCCGATGAAGCTCAAATCCGAGTTCGTCAGAAAAGTCTGAGCCTTGCGTCATCCATCCTGCGCCAGCCGTGGGATGGAGCTTTGCCCTCCCCCCTTCGGCTCAATGAATCCGCGCATGGCCATCAGCCAGTCATTTTGACCTGACACAACCTTTACCCGGAAAACTCCACGATCCGCCAATAGGCACTTGCTATTTAATGAATAAGAATTATTCTCATTGAAACCTTTCAAGGAGATAAGACCCATGACTTATTTGATCGACGCCTGGCTGGATCGCCCACACCCTTACCTCAGAATCCTCCATCGGGAAACCGGCGAAGTCTGCGCAGTGCTTGAAGAAGAAGCGTTGCATGAGCTGCAGGATCAAGGCGATCTGGACGTCAGCAGCCTCAATTCGAGCGAGCCGCTGGTACTCAAGGAGCTGGTGCGCAATCTGTTCCTGTTCTGCTATGCCCGGGCGTTGCGCCCGACCAATGAGCTGCACAACAAGATCGAAATATGAGCAGCATTAAAAAAACCTGTGGGAGCGAGCTTGCTCGCGAAAGCGATAAATCAGTCAACGAATGAGTCGACTGAAAAACCGCCTTCGCGAGCGAGCTCGCTCCCACATTTTTCAGCCCGCCATCAAGGCAGGCTCGGTATTACAGAACGTCCAGCAGCTCGACGTCGAACACCAGAACGCTGTGCGGCGGGATGCTGCCCACGCCTTGCGCGCCGTAAGCCAGTTCGCTCGGCACGTACAGGCGCCATTTGCTGCCGGCATTCATCAGTTGCAGGGCTTCGGTCCAGCCAGCGATCACGCCGCCAACCGGGAATTCTGCAGGCTGACCGCGCTCGTAGGAGCTGTCGAACACAGTGCCGTCGATCAGGGTGCCATGGTAATGCGTACGCACCTGGTCTTCACGGGTCGGCTTGGCGCCTTCGCCCTGAGTCAGTACTTCGAATTGCAGGCCGGAAGCCAGGGTGGTGATGCCGTCACGCTTGGCGTTTTCGGCGAGGAAGGCCAGGCCTTCGCCAGCCGCTGCTTCAGCCTTGGCCGCTGCTTCGGCTTGCATGATCTCGCGGATCACCTTGAAGCTGGCGGACATTTCTTCCTGGCCAACACGGCTTGGCTTGCCGGCGAAAGCGTCGGTCAGACCGGCCAGGATCGCGTCCAGGCTGACACCCGGTGGCGGGTTGTCGCGCAGCTGGTCGCCGAGTTGACGGCCGATACCGTAGCTGACGCGGGTTTCGTCGGTGGACAGATTTACTTCGGACATGACACTGCTCCGCTGTGCGGACGGCCACAGGACTTGCCGTGCGTGCACAGCGCGTCCCGGCGCGCCCGGAACCAAAAGGGCGAGCAGACTAGCACAGATACCCCGGACTTGGGGCCGGGGCCTACAGGGCCGAGCGCCAGGCGAGCGGGACTTTCAGGCTTTCATCGAGGTCACCGACCAGGCCACACATTTCGTCATGGACCGAGGTGTGCACAAGATTGAAGGGCAGTACCGGAAAGGCATGCAGCAGATCCCGCGCGTGCTCCACTGAGCGCAGCGTCAGCATATTGCCCTTGAGATCGCTCAACGGATACGCCGTCCCATGCATCCTCGCTTCCAACAGGTAAATGCCTCCTTCCATGGAGATCAGGTTCAACTCGTCGACCTTCCTGGCAACAGCAAACGCGTTCAACTCTTGCAGGTTCATGGAAGCACCTCACACCGTGGCGAATCGCACCGTTACAGGCATAGGCCGCTGCGCTTGAAAGCACAAGCCACAAACGAAACCGCCCGTCTGTTTCGCAACAGACGGGCGGTTTTTTTGCCTTGATCGGCTGATCAGTGCTTGGTGACCTTGTCCAGGTAACCCATGGCAAACGCGGACACCACAAAAGTCATGTGAATGATCACGTACCACATCAGATGCTCAGGATCGACGTTCTTGGCATCCATGAAGATGCGCAGCAAGTGGATCGAGGAGATCGCCACGATCGACGCCGCGACCTTCATCTTCAGCGACGACGAGTCCATGGTGCCCAGCCAGCTGAGCTTCTCTTTGCCTTCGTCGATGTCCAGTTGCGAGACGAAGTTCTCGTAGCCGGAAATCATCACCATCACCAGCAGACCGCCCACCAGCGCCATGTCGATCAGCGACAGCAGCACCAGAATCAGATCCGATTCAGCCATGGCGAAGACGTTGGGCAGGATATGGATGATTTCCTGGAAGAACTTCAATGCCAGCGCCAGCAGACCGAGGGACAGGCCGATGTAGATCGGCGCCAGCAGCCAGCGGGTGGCGTACATTGCATTTTCGATAAAGCGTTCCATTGACTCTCACACAAGGGGCTGGAAATGGCGGCGAGTATAACAGCCCGCTGTGACAGCCAGAAACCGCCGGAAAATCCGCCACCTGCGTGTGTGTGACAAAGTTTTTCTGCTAGTGTCCAAAGCATTGACAGCCCAATGACAGTGGACAGGACGCGTGGAAATGGATGTGCGATCAGCCTTGACGACTGCCGGTATCTGCCTCGCCTTGCTCATCGGCGGTTGCTCGCCCGGCGAGGAAAAACAAGTCGCCAACCTCGACGAAAAGACCGCCACCTTCGAACAGTCACTGGACACGATCAGCGATCCCAAGCTCAAGGACGCCATCACCGAACTCGGCGGTTCGCTGCTGTTGCTCGAACGGGCCCGGCTCAAGCTCGACGACATCACCCCGCATACCGAATACGGTGCCGACGCCCTCGCCGTGCTCAAGCACTACCCTACTCCGCAGGCGCTAGTCGATACGTTCATCAACGGCCTGTTCGTGCTGCACAAGGACGCCAGCTCGGATTACCTCACCGATCTGCAGCCGGTATTCCCATTCAACCTGAACATTCCCGGCGGTTTTCTGTTTCCGCACGGCATCGAATGGCATTCGGTCACGTTGAGCAACAAACGCGTGATCGCCTGGCAGCCGGAGTGGTCGGAGACCGATCCAGGCATTCAGCTCAGCCCGTCCAGCTCCAACGTGACCAATCCCGACGACCTGACGGTGACCTACCCGTTCATCGATGGCCTGAACGTCGACAAAAAAAGCCTGCCACAACCGGTCAGCCTGCAAGGCCAGGTCGAAGTCATCGCGCCACGGCGCTTGTACAGCTTTGACCTGACGCAGAAAGACGTCGGCCAGACTCGCACCAATGACAACCTCAGCCTCAAACTGCTCAAGCTGGAAAAGAACTATGCCGAGGTCGAAGTCAGCAACAGCCTGCCGCTGGCGGCAGAAGTCGCCGAAACCCGGATCAATCCGCTGATCGTCCAGGCCCGCGACGCCAGTGGCCAATACCTGGTGCGCGCCGGTTCGATCAACGAAAGCCCGGAGCAGGTCGAGTTTTACCAGAAGCAACTAACGCAGTTACAGAAGCAGGAGAGCTGGAGCGATACCCTGGAAAAACAGCTCAGCGACGACCAGCAAGCCTTCGAGAAAGACCACCCGCGCCGCTACAACAAGGTGTATTTCCACGGCCCGATCGACACACTGGAAGTCAGCGTGCTCGACTTCTCCTCGGCAACAGTGACGCGCAAATCCCTGGACCTGCCGGTGCGCACCTTCAATCCACACACCACGGCCAAAGCCGTGCAGCCGCTGGACCTGCCAGTTGTGGTGTATGACGATCTCGCCGCCAACTGGCTCAAAGGCGCGGACCTGACTGAGGAACAATTGAAGGCCGGCGTGCGCATTCATCAATCGGTTGAAGAGCCGAGCGCGGCGCGTATCGAGTTTTCCCACCGCCGCACCTTCAATGACGAATTGCTTGGCGAGGAACTCAACCCCGGCGTCAGTCCCGTGACCTTCTTCACGGAAAAGCGCGGCGGCAAACTCGACGAGCCGATCGAACTGCCGCCCGAGGCGTACCAGGTCGATCCGCTGCAAGCGACGATTACTTATGATCTGAATCTGTTTCCGGAAACCCCGGCGATTGCCGTGGGCTCGATGCCGTTGTTTCTGGCCACAGTGGCCAAGCAATCCTACGACGCGCAGTCATTGCCCAAAGGCCTGGCGATCAAGGACAACACGCTGGTGGTCGACCTGAAAACCTTCCCTGCCAACGAGTGGCGCTTCTTCGTCAAGGACGACAGCGGCCACTACCTCAAGCAGATTCTTTCGGTCAGCCACGACGCCAGTGCAGAAGGCCCGGCGCTACTCGGCGTGCACTACTTTTATGGTCGCCCGACTCGCGTGGAGACCTATCAGCGCACCGACCTCGCCACCGTGCAATACGGCTTTGAGGTCAAGCTCGACAAGGCGCAGGTGGACCAGACAACGCCTTAACCGTTGAGACTGCGCCCACGGCCGCCGTTGATCTGCCGCAACTGCGCTTGCAGATGCAGGCTCCAGATCTGCGGGTCATCGGCCAGCTCGTAACCATGCAAGGTCAGGCTTTCAACGATGGTGTCGAGAATCGACTCGGCCGCGACCGGGCCGTGGAACGGGCCCTGGGCTTTGATCGCGGAAGGTTGTTCGCCGGCCATGCCGGCCGCGAAGAGCAGCGTCCACATACCGTTGTCGCCGGCCAGCGGCTTGACGGCGCATTCGATCCGGGTCACCAGACCCAGGCATTGACGGGTGAGACAGAGGTTGCGCGACATGGCGGCGACCCTCGGTAAAGCCGGTATTCAGCCCCCACGGGAGGACTGGCTCGATCCAGTGATACTGTCGATATCCTTGACCTGAGAATAGAAGAAAAGTGTCCCGCGCAAGCCAAATGGAACCAGAAGGCGCCGAATGGTCATTGTGTGAATATTGGCGCCAGAGTAGTGGCACATTCCCCGAAGATCCCCGCAGAGATCAATCTGGAAAAAAAATTGTGGGAGCGAGCCTGCTCGCGAAGACGATGGATCAGCCAACTCATTCGTCGACTGATACAGCGCTATCGCGAGCAGGCTCGCTCCCACAGGGTCTGGCGTGAACTGATCAGGCCGGTTTGGCTTCGGCGAGAGCCTCCTGCGCCAGTTCCTTCTCGGCCTCTTTAAGGTCCTCTTCGCTGATCATCTCGGCGATATCGCGCAGGCGCTCGACCACTCGCGCATTGATGCTGCCTTCGGGGAATTCGCCATCGGCGTTCGGCTCCCCGGCCGGCTCACCCACCAGCAGGCTCAGCGCCTCATCGGCCTGACGCACTGCATATACGTGGAACTGCCCGGCGCGCACGGCGGCGAGGACTTTTTCATCGAGCATCAAAGTGGCGACGTTGGCCTGGGGAATGATCGCGCCCTGCTCGCCGGTCAGGCCGCGCGCTTCGCAGAGGCGGAAGAAGCCTTCGATCTTCTCGTTGACCCCGCCGACCGCCTGCACTTCGCCGAACTGGTTGATCGAACCGGTAATGGCAAAACATTGCTTGAGCGGCGTTTTCGACAGCGCCGAAATCAGCGTGCACGCCTCGCCCAGCGACGCACTGTCGCCATCGACGTAGCCGTAAGACTGCTCGAGCGCAATGCTCGCCGAGATCGCCAGCGGAAATTCCTGGGCGTAACGGCTGCCCAGATAACCGGTGAGGATCATCACGCCTTTGGAGTGAATCGGCTGGCCGAGGTTGACCTCACGCTCGATGTCGACGATGCCGCTGCCGCCCGGATAGACCGTGGCGGAAATCCGCGCCGGCACGCCGAACGCCGAGTCGCCGACTTCCAGCACTGTCAGCCCGTTGCACTTGCCGACCGCCGCCCCGTCGGTGTCGATGAGGATGATCCCGGCGAGCATGTCGTCGAGAATCCGCGCCGAGACCCGCCCGGTGCGGGTGGCCTTGGCTTTCAGGGCGCGTTCGATATGGCCTGCGTCCGTCATTTCATCGCCGGCCAGATGGCGAATGAAATCCGCCTCGCTGACCAGTTGGAACAGATCGCCAATGCGCGCCGACAAGCGCCCCTGATGCTCGGCCAGTCGTGCGCTGTAGGTCGCCAGCCGCGCCACCGCATCGGCGGTCAGCGGCGCCATGCCTTCTTCCGAAGTGCGGGTTTTCAGGAGCTGGGCGAACTGCTCGAGGCTTTCGTCGACCATCGGGATGTCTTCGTCGAAGTCGACCAGAACGCGGAACATCTCCTGGAAGTCCGGATCGAGATCCTGCAGCGTGTAATACAGCTGCCGCGCACCGATGATGATGACTTTGACCTGCAACGGGATGTGCTGCGGATTCAGGGTCATGGTGGCGAAGCGGCCCATCTCGCCCAGCGGCGACTCCATTTTCAGTTTGCGCGATTGCAGGGCGCGTTTGAGCGCATCCCACACGAACGGCTCACTGAGCATTTTTTCCGCTTCGAGAATCAGGAAACCGCCATTGGCGCGGTGCAGCGCACCCGGACGCAACTGCCGGTAAGTGGTGTAGAGCGCGCCCTGATCGGTGGTGTACTCGATGCGGCCGAACAGGTTTTCGTAGGTCGGATGCGGTTCGAACACCACCGGTGCACCGCCGCTGGCCGGATGCCCGACCACCAGGCTTGGTGCGTATTGTTCTTCCAGCAACTTGCGCGCGACGGCGTCGGTCTTGCTGTCGTCGACCAGTTGTTCGACCACGGTTTTCAGCAGGTAGACCTGCATCGCTTGCAGGTAACCGCAAACCCCGGCGTTCTCTGCGTACTTCTCCGACAGCGGCGCCAGCAACGGCTGCAAGGCCAGGGTGATGGTTTCCTCGTTGAGCGAACGCAGTTGATTGTTCGACTCGCGCTTCCACTGCGGCAGGCTGGCGAGTTCTTCGTTCAGGCGCTCTTCGAGGCCGGAAATGTCATCGTGAAAACGCTCGCGCTCGGCTTCCGGCAACTGCGCGAATTCGGCTTCGTCCAGGGCCTTGCCGTCGAGCATCGGCGTGAAGGCGATATTGCTGCTGTCGCGGTACAGCGCGACGTCCTTTTCCAGGGCCAGCCGCTCGATGATGTCCAGCGCCTTGTCGTAGCGCTGGTTGAAGGCACGGTCGATGGCGCTTTTTTTCTGCTGGTAGGACGGGTGTTCGAAAACCGCCGGAAAAGTCGCCAGCAGGTTGTCGATCAGGCCGTTGATGTCGCCGATGAACGAGGCCGCCGTGCCCGATGGCAGCTCCAGTGCACGCGGTTCGCGCGGTTCATCGAAGTTGTTGACGTAGACCCAGTCCGCCGGGGTCTGCAGGCGCTTGCCTTCGGCTTTCAGGTAGCGTTTGACGAACGAGAACCGGCCGGTGCCGGGCTCGCCCATGACAAATACGTTGTAACCGGGGCGTGGCATCGCCACACCGAACTGCAAGGCTTCGACCGCGCGTTCCTGGCCGAGCACACCGCGAAAGGGCTCCAGATCATTGGTGCTGGTGAAGCTGAACTGTTCAGCGGAAAACGGACGAGTCAGCGCTTCGGGCGCAAGACGCAGGCTGGCAGCAACAGGATCAGGCATCGGGCTTCCTTAACAATCAGGCGGGGCAGGTAGCGGCATTCTGGCGCTGCCCGTGCCCCACTGGCAAGGCGCGCCACATGACAAAGCATAGACAAGCGCGCGGCCGGCCGACGGGTCCCGCTAAATCAGAGGTTTATTCCAAATATTTTGCAAAAAGTCACGGAACCGCTGGAACGTGCCTAAACTCCAAACTGCGCGGCTGGAACTAATACCGGCCCACTGACACTTTCGGCTTTGTCCTCGGGCAGAGCGCGAAGGGCCAGAACCCTGTCCATTGGTATGCACATAAAGAGAACAAAGCTATGAAACGGATTCTTCTCGGTACTCTCTTCACCGCTGTATCCATCAACGCAATGGCGCAAGCCCCGGGCGGCCCGGATTGCGGTTGGGGCAACATGCTGTTCGAAGGTCAGCGTGGCACCCCGGCGCACTTCCTTGCTTCCACCACCAACGGCACTTCCGGTAACGCCACGTTTGGTATGACTTCCGGCACCAACGGTTGCTCGACCAACGCATCGCTGACCTACGGCGGCAAATCCTGGTTCGCCATGAATGGCATGATGAACGAGCTGTCCGAAGACATGGCCAAAGGCAATGGCGAAGCGCTGACCACTTATGCCGTGGTCCTGGGCGTAGCACCGGAAGATCGTGCGCACTTCGCGCAAGTGACCCACGAGCACTTCCAGCAGATCTTCAGCAAAGCTGACGTGACCGCTGAAGACGTGCATACCAACACCCTGGCAGTACTGAAATCGGACCCACGTCTGGCCAAGTACGCAACTCAGGCTTAAGCTCGACCCCGCCCGCTTCCTTCGGGAAGCGGGTTTTGTTTTTTTGGCCCGCCCCTCTTTGGGTCTTTTATTTCTTTCCTGTTCAAGTTGCCGACTATGCTCAAACGCCTTGCCTGGCTGGCGCTCTGTGTCTGCGCCCCGCTGTCCGCCGCGCCTCACATCGATCCTCAACGTTTGCAGCAACTGGCCAACGACCGCTTCTGGATTTCCCTCGGTCATTACGAAACCGCCAAGCTCGGCGGCTGGCGCAGCTATGTCAGCGACAAGAAGTTCTTTCTCGCGCCCGACGGCAACGAGCATCCGGATCGCGAACTGGCCGCCACCGTGCAGGCGTTGTACGCCCCGGCCAGCCTCGGCGAGCAACACGCACAATGCGTATACCCCGCGCGCACGCGCTGGCTGAAAGCGCAGCTCAATCTCGCTGACCTGCCAGCGCCGGAATGCGCCGAATACAAGCAATGGTTCAAGGACGTCTCGCCGCACAGTGCGGTGATGATTTTCCCGGCGGCGTACCTCAACAGCCCGTCGTCGATGTTCGGCCACACCCTGCTGCGCATCGATCAGGCGGACGTGCAGGCCGACAAGACATCGCTGCTGAGCTACGCGATCAACTTCGGCGCCTACATCGAAGGCTCGGACAACAGCATTCTGTATGCCTGGAAAGGCTTGATGGGCGGCTACCCAGGGCTGTTCGCGCTGGTGCCGTATCAGGAAAAACTCTCGGAATACCGCAGCCTGGAAAACCGCGATCTGTGGGAATACCGCCTCAACCTGACCCAGGAAGAAACCGCACGCATGGTTGAACATGTGTGGGAGCTCAAGCAGATCCAGTTCGACTACTTCTTCTTCGACGAAAACTGCTCGTATCGCTTGCTGGAGCTGCTGCAAGTGGCGCGGCCGAGCCTGCGCCTGACCGAACAATTCCCGCTGACCGCAATCCCCACCGACACCGTCAAAGCGGTGAAAGAGGCCGGGCTGGTCGAGCACATCGAATATCGCCCGTCCCGCGAACGTGAACTGCTCAGCCGCGCCGAGCCTTTGAGCGATGACGAACAGCAATGGGTGCTGAAAGTCAGCGCCGATCAAAAAGTCCTGCAAGAGCCAACGTTCAAAGCCCTGCCGCGCGCACGTCAGGCGCTGATCGTCGACGCCGCCTATCGTCTGGAGCGCTACCGCGCCAACGGCCAGGAACGCGACCCGCAACGGGCGCAGCGCAGTTTCGAACTGCTGCGGGCGATCAACAAGAACCCGGCGCCGGAGCTGGAAATACCGCAACCCGGTCTGCCCGAAGATGGCCACGAGTCCCGCACCTGGCAGGCCGGCCTCGGTACGCGAGGCGATCGCGCCTTTGGCGAATACGGCTTGCGCATGGCTTATCACGACCTCAATGACAATGCCGAAAGCTTCCCCCTCGGCGCGCAGATCGAAATCCTGCAACTGAAGCTGCGCCAGTACGAAGGCAATGACTGGCAGTTGCAGCAACTGGATCTGGCGACCATTCGTTCGCTGACACCGCGCAACGAGCTGCTGCAACCGCTGTCGTGGCAAGTCACCGGTGGCCTTGAGCGGGTGCCGGGCAAGCATGACGACGAAACGCTGGTCAGCCATGTCAACGGTGGCGGCGGCGGCACGTGGCAGTTGGGCGAAGACGTGCTCGGCTTTGCGCTGGGCACGGTGCGCGTGGAGCACAACAACGACTTCGCCGAGTTCGTTTCCCCGGCTGGTGGCTTCAACACCGGCGTGCTATGGAAAAACCCGCTGGGCAATCTGAGCCTGGAGGCCAAGGGCGACTACTTCTTCAACGGCGAAGTGCGCCGCAGCCTGAGCCTGAATCAGCAGTGGGAGCTGTCGCGCAACCTCGGTTTGCGCCTGAGCGCGCAGCGCGAATTCAGCCAGCTCGCCAGCCCGGAAACGGAAGTCATGCTGGAAGTGAAGTGGTATCACTACTGATCCCCGCACACAGCACAAAACCAATGTGGGAGCGAGCCTGCTCGCGAAAGCGGTGGGTCAGTCAATAGTAGTGTTGCCTGACACGACGCCTTCGCGAGCAGGCTCGCTTGTATGGTAGGACTTGAAGGGAGG